>WRAZ01000001.1 GCA_009779925.1 Chitinivibrionia bacterium | reverse complement strand
TTGCCGAGAATAACGGTTTGCCCAAGAAAACTGCTCGCCGTAAAGCCGGTTCCGTTAACCCTCTGCGCCAATTGTCTCAATTGCGCTTCGGTAGTGATTGTAATTTCAGGCGCAGTCCAGTTTATTGTTTGCGCCGAAACCAAACTTACGGTAAACATAACCGCCGCAAAAAAAGCCTTAATAGATTTGCCCATAAAGCAACCTCCCCATTTCATTATATATAGAGAATATACATTGTGGCAAAGGTGGTGTTGGGGGATTATTTTGTTTTTGTGGAAAAAATCAGTATTGCAGGCGCAGAACGTCGTCGATGAAGAGACCTGTTAATTCGACAGATAGCATAACAAATTTTACTTAATAAGCATAATTAAAAATCGGATAAGAGGAATTTATACCAAGAATTAGCAATAAGCCGTCTTCTATTTCCTCAATTGTGCTTTTATTAGTTATTTTTGAACACTTTTCTTCTAAAACTTGTTTATCAACGTGGGTTAATAGCGGCATAACAACAACAGAGTCCTTACTCAAACCTGAAATTTCTTTCGGCAGAAAAACATTTCCCGAAACATCTTTCAAGGAAAGATTTGTTGTGATAGGCAAAACTAAAACCGTGTTCAATTCGGTTTTGTTAAAATTGTTGTCTTGGATAATGAGAACAGGTCTTCTGTATCCTGCCTCGCTTCCGCGTGGAACGCCAAAATCACACCACCAAATTTCACCACGTATCATTTTTTGTAAGCTCTCTTATGGATTCTATTCCTGCGGCTTGTAATCTTAATTCAAACTCATCGGGAGCGTAGTTTTTGTAAACATTATTCACGCTATTTCTGATAGCGTTCGCTTTGTAGGCATTCAAATATTCTTGTATGGCGGCGATAAGAAATCTTCGTTGTGAAACGCCTATTGATTGGGCTGTCTGAGCAACTTGCTCACACAATTTTTGCGGCATAGAAATCGTTGTTGTCATATCGCTCCTTTTTTCGGTTAAATACATAACATAAAAAAATACATTATTCCACCGTTAATTTACGGGAAAATTTAAAAAATTTGAGAAAAACACGAGAATGTGCAAAAAAAGGCGCAACGATTATATTTGCGCCGATGGTTGGTTTTGTGAAAATTGTGTGGAAAAAGATAAAAAAGACGGGATATTTTACCAATTCAGTCCCCTAAAATAGCGGTTGCCGCGGTCAAGATTTCGCGGAAAAGGAATTCCCGAAGCTTCTTTCCAAAACCAGCTCTGAAAAAAACTGCGTTCAAATGTACTCTGCGGGTGCATTTCGTTAACTTGTAAGTTAGACTCTCTTCCCCATAAAATAATTGCAAACACTGCGGTAGTAAAGGGCAATTTTCTCTCCGCTTCAAACATTCCGTCGTAAGAAACAAACAAAGATGTTTTGCGAGCGGGCTTCAAGCTGAAAGGCGTTCTGTCTCCCTGCCTTAAACCGTCGCTTAACCAATATTCACTGTTAAAAGGCGGAATATTCGTTTCGTTTTCTATGTTTTCCTGCGCAAAAATCGGTAAATTTAATAATAATAATAATAGAATTATATGCTTCATAATTAACTCCTTATTTATGGGGCTAACGCTTTACTTTATTAAATAAAGATACATTACGGATTTATGAAAAAGTCAAGAGGAGGAATATATTTTTTTGAAAAAAAACACGTTTTGCTTTGAAGTACTGCGGTGGTTTGGTGATTTTTTGTGGGAAATTGATAAAAATTTTATCAGATATTCTTCAGTAATTCACTTTCCGTAATCTCCATTCTGGAAAAAGCGAACAAACTTTTACCCAAATCCTTGAGAGAAGCGCCGATATGATAAACCACACCGTCGAGTACCAAAAAGCGGTCGTGAAAACCTGTTGATTTGCTGATTTTTATCGGAGCATATTGAGAATTGTGTTTTGCTAAATCCAGTTTTAATTGAGCGGAGATTTGTTTTGTATAAATTTGCGCACTGACATTTTCTTTGCGTTTTGACAATATAAGTAGTGTAGTTTCGTCTGGATAATTGTCGAGCAAGACAATTGTTTTATTTGCGGATTTTATCATATCGGCGGCTAAGATGTATGCGTCGAAAATTTGTCCTTCAAAAAGGGCACCTTCTTTGGGAGGCGTAGAAGTATTTATCAATAATTCAAATTTTTGATCGTGCTCAACCATTTTACGTTCCAATCTGTCTATTCGCTGGTTTAGGACATATCCTTTTAATAAATAATCTTTTAATATCTGATTTGCCCATCGACGAAATTGCGTGCCACGCAAAGATTTTACACGGTAGCCAACCGAAATAATTACATCAAGGTTGTAATAATCTACTTGATAAGTTTTACCATCTGCGGCAGTTGTTGCAAATTTTGCAACAACTGAAACTTTATCCAATTCTCCTTCCTCAAAAACATTCTTAACGTGCCGTGATACAGTGGATTTGTCCCGCTGAAATAGTGCGGAAATTTGGTCAAGAGACAGCCACACGGTTTCGTCTTCAAGCTGAACTTCCAGTTTTAAGGAGTCGTCAGGTTGATATAATATTATCTCACCTTTATTCATAATTATTTATCCCTGTTTTTAATATCTGCCGCTCCTCAACACATTTTTTTCAATTCGCTGAGCAAATTCAACGCCTCTATCGGAGTTAGGTTGTTTATATCCGCGGTTTTCAGGCGTTTTTCTACTTCGCTTTCGCTGAAACTGTCGAAAATGCTTATTTGTGCGCTTTGCGAAATCGGCGAGGATTGCGTTTTTGTCTGCGTTTTTTTGGCGAGAGTTTGCTCTTCGCGACCCTCCAAGTTGTGCATTATTTCGTCGGCGCGTTCTATTACGGCTTGGGGAACGCCTGCAAGTTTAGCTATTTTTATACCGTAAGAATGCGGACTTCCGCCGGGAACTATTTTTCTCAGGAATATTATGTTTTGATTGTATTCTTTGACCGAAATATGCGCGTTTTCCATTCGTTTGCATTTGTCGGCAAGTTCGGTTAATTCGTGATAATGGGTCGCAAAAAATGTGCGAACGCTTGTGGGAAATTTGTCGTGCAGAAACTCCGCCGTAGCCCAAGCAATGCTCATTCCGTCGAAAGTCGATGTTCCGCGACCTACTTCGTCGAGCAAAATAAGCGATTTTTCGGTGGCGTTATTAAGGATATTCGCGACCTCAATCATCTCTACCAAAAACGTCGATTGTCCGCGCGCAAGACGGTCGCTTGCTCCGATACGAGTGAAAAATCTATCGACAATTCCGATATTCGCCTGCTTTGCGGGGACAAAACTGCCTATTTGCGCCATAAGTGCAATGAGCGCGTTTTGGCGCAAATATGTGGATTTACCCGCCATATTCGGACCTGTGATTATAAGAATTTGCTTTTTGTCGGTCAGGTCGGTGTTGTTCGGGACAAATTGCTCGTTTACCATTGTTTCTACAACGGGATGCCTGCCGTCGATTATCAGCATATCGCAGTCGTGCGTTAGGGTTGGGCGGCAATAATTGTTTTGCGAGGCGATTTTTCCGAAGCAACAAAAAACGTCTAAAACGGCAATACTTTGCGCCGCTTCCTGAATTTTCTCGCTGAATTGCGCTACAAAATCCTTTAATTCGGCAAATATTTTTGTTTCTATCGCCGATATTCGCTCGCTTGCGGTCAGGACTTTTTCCTCAAATTCTTTCAGTTCGGGCGTAATGTAGCGTTCGCCGTTTACAAGCGTTTGTTTTCTTATAAAATAGGCGGGAACTTTGGATATTTGCGACTTGGAAACCTCGAAAAAATATCCGAAAACATTGTTAAACGCGACTTTTAGGTTGTCAATTCCCGTTTTTCGGCGCTCTTCTTCCTGCAATCTTGCTATAAACTGTTTCGCGTCGCTTTGCAGGCTTCGCAGGCTGTCGAGTTCTTCGTTTATGCCTTTGCAAATCAGATTTCCGTCGCCGACAGTTGCCGATACGGGCGGATTTTCTATTATGGTTTTTGCGATTTTTTCGGCGCAGTCCTGTAAACCGTCTATTTTTTGCGAAATTTTGGAAATGCTTATCTGAGGGCAGTTCTTTATGAGCGTTATTATCTGCGGAAAAAGAAATATCGAAGTTTTAAGCGCGTCCAAGTCCCGCGGGCTTACTTTTTGAAGCGAAACGCGCCCGATAATTCTTTCGAGGTCGGTGATTTGCCTTAAAATTTCATCTAATTTTGCGCGCGTTTGTATTTCTCTGTAAAAAAACTCTACCGCATCCAAACGATTGTTTATTTCTTGCACGTCGGCAAGCGGATTTATTATCCGGCGTTTAAGGAGGCGCGAGCCGATTACGGTCGAAGTTTCGTCCAGAACCGATACCAAAGTGCCGCCTGTTTCGTCGGTGTGCAAGGGCTTTATCAGTTCCAAGTTTCGTATGGTTGCCGCATCGAGATAGGCGTGTGTTTTTGCGCTGTCTATGGATATTTTAGAAATATGACTGCAATTATTTTTCTTTAATTTTTTTATGTATTGCAAAAGCGCCGCCGCCGCAATTACCGCGGTTTTTTTGCCTTCCAAGCCCAAAGAATTTACCGAGACCGCGTTAAAATGCTCGCAAATCGCCTTTTGTCCGAATTCAAAATCGAATATTCGCTCTTCTTCGAGTGAAAGCGCAATTTCGGGGAAATTCTTTTTTACAATCCCGAAAAGCACGTCGTCTTTACTGTCGCTCAAAAGTATTTCGTTGGGAACGATTTGCGAAATTTTTTGCTCTGCTTCGTTGAGCTCCGAAAAACTTACCGAAAAATTTCCCGTCGATACGTCGCAAACCGCAAAACCGACCTCGCCGTTTTCTTCGTACGCGCATACGATATTATTGTCGCTTCGTTCGTCCAGCAAATTGTCGCCGACCCCCGTTCCCGAACTTATAACCTCCACAACGTCGCGCTTTACCACCCCTTTGGCGGCTTTGGGGTCTTCGATTTGCTCGCAGACGGCAACCTTGTAGCCGGCTTTTACCAATTTGTGAACATATTTGTCTAACGCGTGATGCGGAAATCCTGCGAGCGGAGTTTCCTCTTCCCCGCCGTGATTGCGTTTTGTAAGCGTAATACCCAGAACTTTCGAGGTAATTTTTGCGTCGTCTTCAAAGGTTTCGTAAAAGTCTCCCAACCTGTAAAGAAGCACGGTGTTTGGGTATTCCGCCTTTATTCTGTAGTATTGAGTCATCATCGGCGGCAATTTTTTCTGTAGTGGTTTTGTTGTCGTCATATTCAACTTTCTTTACAATTTTGAGGTAAAATACGAAATGTACCCGCGGCAGAGCTTGGAATTGTTTTATTTTCCATAAAAAAAGGAGATATTTTGAAAAAATCGACAAAAATTAAAGATGAAATTCACACTCTCGCTCATTTCGGACTGCCGATTGTTTTGAACGGGATTGCTTTTTTGTTGCGAAAAATTAAAAAATACGACACACAAAACACCGCAATTATCGCCGACAAAAAATATAAGCACAGCAGTAAAATTTCCAAAGCGTTAAAATATATTGACGACCATAATCGAATGATTTGCGACAGCCGCCTATATAACACTCCGCAAAGCGCGCAAGAAAAAATGGACGTTTTTAAGGCGCATTGCAAATACATCGAGGTCGAAATATTCTCGTACTGCAATCGAAAATGCGCGTTTTGTCAGAATGCGTACATAGACAGGCACAGCAAGAATATTTTTATGCAGAATGATGTATTCTGCATCATTATAGAGCAACTTGCCTCTATAAATTTCAGCAACTCCGTATGTTTTCACAGATATAACGAGCCGCTTGCCGACAAAATTGTCGTGGAAAGAACGCGATTTGTCCGCGAAAAACTGCCGAACGCGGTTATCGGCGCTAACTCAAACGGCGATTTTGCAACAAAAGAACTGCTCTCGGAACTTGCCGAGGCGGGAATGAATTATTTGAGCATAACCCGCTATCCACCAAGCAATAAAGATTGGGAATGCGAAAAAGAGCAAAGAAAAGCAATTACCGAATTTGCCGAAAAATTGGGCTTAAAATACGAATACATACAAAACGACAAACTAAAAATCACCGAATTTGAAAACTTTGACATAGAAGTTCGAGCAAGTAAATTGGCGGACATTGTAAGCAACAGAGCCGCAAGCGTAAATTGCAAAGACGCGCCGCGCCGAAAAATGCCCTGCCTTAAGCCGCACAGTGCGTTGCACATAAATTACGACGGCTCAATAAATCCGTGTTGCCACACAAGAAGCGACGTAAAAGCGCACAAGTTTATGGACATAGGAAATATTAGAGAAATGAGCATATTCGACGCTTTTTCGAGCGAAAAGTACTGCCTGCTTCGCTATATGCTGAAAGATTACGGCGACAAAAAAATATTTCCGTGCAATGTTTGCACTGAGCCTCGCATTTACAGCTGACAATATAGTATTTTGTAGTAAAAGAAGGAGAAAACAATGGAAAAATCAGCAAAAATTTACGTTGCAGGACACCGCGGAATGGTCGGCGGAGCGATTTTCAGAAAACTTAAAGAGAACGGTTTCTCAAATATTATCACAAAAGATTTTGAAGCGTTAAATCTTCTCGACCAAAAAGCAGTCGAGAATTTTTTTGAAGCCGAAAAACCGCAATACGTCTTTTTGGCGGCGGCAAAAGTCGGCGGAATTTACGCGAACAACACTTATCGCTACGATTTTATTTATCAGAATTTAATGATTGCCGCAAACGTAATAGAAGCCGCGCGAAAAAACGGCGTAAAAAAGTTGCTGAATTTGGGAAGTTCTTGCATTTATCCGAAATTTGCCGCGCAACCTATAACAGAAAGCTCGCTTTTAACAGGCGAATTGGAGCAGACAAACGAGCCGTACGCCATAGCAAAAATCGCCGCAATTAAACTTTGCGAAAGCGCAAATCGTCAATACGGCTGTGATTTTATTTCCGCAATGCCCACCAATTTATACGGAATAGGCGACAATTATCATAAAGAAAACTCGCACGTTTTACCCGCGCTTATCCGCCGTTTTCACGAAGCAAAAACAGCAAATGCAAGCGAAGTTGTCGTTTGGGGAACAGGCTCTCCCCTGCGCGAATTTTTATTCGCCGACGACGTAGCCGACGGTTGTCTGTTTTTAATGCAGAATTATTCGGGCGACGGACACGTAAACATCGGAAGCGGCGAAGAAATCACAATAAAAGAATTAGCCGAAACAATAAAGCGCGCAGTAGGATTTTCGGGCGAACTGACGTGGGACAAAACCAAACCCGACGGCACCCCCAGAAAACTTATGGATTCGTCGTTTTTGCGAGGTTTGGGCTGGAAACCGAAAGTAAATTTTGAAGACGGAATTAAAGCGGCATACGCGAATTTTGTCGAGCGGTTGAATAACGGAGAATTTTCTTAGTCAATTACGAATTACAAATTACGAATTACGGTTTTAGTATTTGTTTTTGTTTCGTAATTTGTAATTCGTAATTCGTAATTGAATTTTATTTCCCAATTCCGATTTCTTTGCGTAAAAATCGTATTTTTTCTTCGGCTAATGCGCGCGCTTTTTCGCCGCCGCGTTCCAAAATTTCGTCGATTTTTGATTTATCCGCCATTAAATCGTCGTAAATTGCGCGCATTGGGGAAATAAATTCGTTCATAATTTCAAAAAGCGTTTGTTTTGCATCGCCCCAACCCATTCCGCCTGCGCGATAACGAGCCGCAAGCGCGTTTTGTTGTTCAACGCTCGCGAAAAGTTTGTATATTGTAAATACGTTGCAGGTATCGGGGTCTTTGGGTTCGTGGACTTCCTGCGAGTTTGTTATGATTTTCATTACTATTTTTCGCAGTTGTTTTTCGTTTACAAACAAAGGAATTGTGTTATCATAACTTTTGCTCATTTTTCGCCCGTCAAGCCCAAAAATTGTTTCGTTGGAGCCGTCGTAAACACCTTCGGGAAGCTTAAGTAGCGTTTTTTTGTAGTTGCTGTTTACTACCTGCGCAATGTCCGCCGCCATTTCGATGTGCTGTTTTTGATCGCGCCCGACGGGCACAAAATCCGAGTCGAATATCAAAATATCCGCCGCCATCAAAATCGGGTAAGTGAAAAGTCCCATATTTATATTCTGGTCAATATCATTACCTTTTTCGCGATTGTCGTCGGTTGCCGCTTTATATGCGTGCGCGCGGTTCATTAGTCCTTTGCTTGTAAAGCCCGTAAGAATTGTTGCAAGTTCAAATATTTGCGGCACATCGCTTTGACGATAAAGCAATACTTTTTCGGGGTCAAGTCCGCAAGCAAGCCAAGTTGCCGCGATTTCGTAAGTCAAATCCCTGAGTTCCTTTGGATCGCGCATAGTGTTTAACGCGTGATAATCTGCGATAAAATATCGCGCTTCATACTGCTCGGCAAGTCTGAGCGCAGGTTTAATAGCTCCGAAATAATTGCCGAAATGCGGCATTCCCGTAGGTTTTATTCCTGTAAGTGAAATCTTTTTTTCCATAAGTTTTATCCTTTGTTTTTGAGTAAAAATACTATATTTCCGAAACAAAAAATAACAGATTTCAAATTTTTCACCCATTTAGCTACAAAAAATATTATTTTACCGATAAATTCTACCATTTAATGAAAAGGGGAATATTGTGGAAGCAACATTGACGTTAAGAGCAGATACCAGTGTTTTAAAACCATTTGAAATGATGGCAAAACAATTTGGCGTTCGAGTTGAACGCACAATAACACCTAGAAGCAAGTGCCTTACGGAAAAGCGTTTTAGATGTTTGAACGAAGAAGCGCAGTCAATCGCACAAAAAACAGGGCTTTATCCCGAAGATATTGCCGCTATGATAGTATCAGCTGTAATAAAAGAATGTCGCCAAGAAAAAAACACAACCTCCGACATTGAAAACTTTGACAATATGTGCAAAGAAGCTCGTAAATTTGCAAAAAATGTAGAATTAACACAAAACGATATTTCAGACGCTATAAAGAAAGCAAGAGCTGAAAAATGCGCATAGTTATTGATACAAACGTTATTGCTTCCGGAATATTTTTCAGCGGCTTGCCAAACCAATTGTTGCGACTTGTGATCGAAAGAAAAATTTTGGCAACCGTTTCAAATGAGATAATCAACGAATACCACAAAACATTCAACTATTTACTGAATGATAAAAACCGTGTGCCAAAAGAAAACATTTCCGTAAATTCCATAGTTAAGAAAATGAAAAAAATATCAATAAAATCAGATATAAAAGCCAGTCGAGACCCAAATGACGATATGTTCATAAATTGCGCGATTGACGGAAAATGCAAATATATAGTAAGCAGCGACAAAGATTTGCTTGATATAAAGAGTTTTGAAAACGTTGAAATCTTAACTGTTCGCGAATTTATGAACGAATATAATAAAAAATAAAATAATTTTTCGCTTGTTTTTTAATTTTTCCAAATTTTTTCCCCACATCGCCGCAACAATAAACTATATTTGTTGATTATTATAATAAAATCACACCTTTTCGGAAAGGGCGTTTTTATGAGCAAATTTCTTAAAAACAACAAAGGCGCTTCGTTGGTTTACGTACTTATAACCCTCGTTTTCGTCGGAGCAATCGCAATGCTCGTCCTAGACTCCGCAAGAAAAGAAACCATCGACTCGTCCCTCCGCGCCTCTTCCGAGATGGCGCGGTTTGCGGCAACTTCGGGGTTAACTTACGCGGCAACACTTTTGGCTAATCCAGTAGCGCAAATCCCCGAGCAAGCGATAAATTCTCAACTATTTATAACTAATTGGTTTAACAGAGATAGAAACCAGCCTGACCCAACATTAACTACTGAACAACAAAGATGGATTGTAGGTAGCCCAACCACATTTTTCACTGACGACAACGGTTTCAGATTTCGCGTTCGAGTTATGAATATTGATTTTTCACGAGTAATAAGCATAACAGAAGAAATCCCCGAAAGCGGAACTCCTCCTATACGCCAATTTAGAAATAATCGTAATTTAGGTGATTCTTACATTACAGTACAACTCCAAAGCGAAGCGATTGACGCAAGCGGTAGCCGAGCGCGAAACATAGGTATTTTCCAAATTTTCGGCTACGAAAATCAAATAGATGTCGATGCCCTTCTTACACACGCACTTCACCTCAACGGTGGAAATATATGGATACATTGTCCAGTAGATATAACCGGACCGACTTTCGTCGGAGCTAGAACAGCAGTTCCTAGTATGGACGGAAACAATGAAATTATAAGAAATGGACCTGCTATTAATTTTATGAACACAATAGTAGCAAGAAGTTTTTTCAGAGGTGAATTAATAGTATTGCAGAACGAATTTGCTAACGCTATTTTACTTGGAAATGCGGAATTTAGAGGACCTGCTTATTTTGAAGGTGGAGACGTCGATTTTAGAAATGCTCCTAGTGAATTTCACAGAGGTTTTGGTGGAAGTGCTATGTTTCAATCAGTCGCTGCCAATGCAGTTATAATGAACGGCACAGCCCCTAACAATCGAAACCTTGTTGTACTATCAGGTGGATTTACAGGAAGATTACAAGATTGGCCACCTCCGCCTACTGTAATAGGCAACGGTCTTCGATTTTTGGGAGTTAATACAGAACTGATTCACGCTGGCGCTGGAACTTTCGAATATTATACGGGAACTGTAGCTGGGAACGCTCCCGGCAGAGTATCAATAATAGATATGGAAGACGAGGAAATCGCTGATACATTGGGAATTATTAACAGAAACCCTCCTGCTCCTCAAATAGTTTTGACTGATGAAATTCTTCGACTTGCAGTTCCGGTAAACTATACGCCTGCTGCAGGTGCTCCAAATGCAGGTATAGCACGAGTCAATTTCGTTAACGGAGCATTAAACGAGGCTGCTTTAACTGATTTGTGGAACACGCGAACAAAATTTGTAGATCCAAGTAATCCAGCAAGACAGTGGCTGGTGTTATCAGTAACTGGAGCTTGGCCATTCGCTTCTGCAGCAGGTGCGGTGTTTAACCAAAGAGCAATTGTCATCATAAGAAACGGAACTACAGGAAATGCTGTTGGTAATTTTCCAAATGTGGCTGGAAATATGCTGGTTTGGATACATCCTGATTTTAACGGAATTTGGTCGTATGGTGGAATTGGAGGAAATTTCAGAGGGCTGTTTTATAATGCTTCACCAAATGCGCAAATTAATTTATCAGCTGCAGCTGTCGGCTGGACTGTAAGAGGAGCTTTTTATAACGCTCCTCAAAATCCCAATCCTGAAGCACCAGAAAGCAACGCACTTATACAACTTGGCACAGGCGCTGCAGGCAGAATAACGGTTGTACACGATCCTGTCGCATTACGAGAATTTGAGGATTTAGGCATTGTACAACCAGCGGAAGACGACGGAGCTGAGATGATTAACTTACAGCAAATTCCTGCCAACCTAAACGCTCGTGGTCCTTTCACCGAACTTTTGAACAGAAGTTTCTAAGATTTAGTGAGGAGATTTAACAAAAAAGGCAGAGAAGTTCTGCCTTTTTTTGTTTTTATGCGGTTGCCAATCTACCACGAAATAACTTGCGTTCTTTTCCGGTAAGAACAAAACTATAAACACACAGCGCAACAATAAATACATTCAATATAATCCAATTCGCGTTTTCCATTAAAAATTCATTCATTTTTCCTCCTTTGAATAATATATGCCAACTATTAAAGTAATAACTGCAGCCACCAAACAAAAAACAAAACCACTACTTGATCCGCGAAACACTTCGTTTGCCACTGCACCCGCAAAAAGGATCTTTCCTAAATCCAAAAACAATTTACCAAACACCGAATTCATAAATCCTCCATTTTCCTATAAAAATACATTCTCGCATAAACAAATAGTAAAATTATCTGCAAATAAGCTAACTTTTTTCAGCTTTTATTCTCTTCCAAAAACTTCTCCAGTTTTTTTACGGAAATATTTTCTATCGGCTTGATTTTCGGCTCGGCGAATAGTTTTATGCCTAATTCTTCTACTAAAAAACTGAATTTTCTTGAAAATTCGTTGTCTGCGGTTTCTACTAAATCCGCCGCTTTATTTCTGTAAAAACGTATTGTTTTCTCGCATTCTTCAAAATGTTTCGGCGAATTAAGCGCTTTGTCTATTTTGCAGATAAGAGCTTCCACATATTGCGGATAACGCTCAAAAATCTCGAGCGGACAATAACCGCTGTTAAATTCTTGCTCGTAAATGTCAAGGTCTTCCTCTATGCTTTTCAGTATTTTGGAATTCGGCATTTTTCTGAGCTCCGCGCCAAGCCGACATTTTACACGAATTACCGCCTCTTTGTATTTTGCCAAAGTATCTAAGGCGTTTCGTTCGTTCCTTTTTAGTATTTCGAGGCGATTTTCGCGAACAACGTTAAATTCCTCTTGTGTGTTTACGTTTGTTATTTCAAAGCAGACAGCCTCAAACACAATATCGTAAAGTCGAGGCGATGTGCGCAGTTTTCTTTTTAGCCACATTAAATCATCGGTTATTGATAATTCGAGCAGTTTCGCCAAACCACGCTTGTGATTATTTTGCGCCGCTCTAAGTGATGCATACCATACAAGATTTACGCCGTCTTTTGTTGCCGTTATTGCAGGATAACCGTAATCGTCGGCGATACTGGAAACGATAACATCAGTAGGGGCAGGTTTCAAACCTGCCCTTACACCTGCCCTTACATCTCCCCTTACCTCTATCGCCAATATTTCATCATAATTCTTTATTGTTTTTTGCTCAAGATAGGCTTTAAGTTTTGGTTCTCCGATATTTTCTATCGTTTTTATGCGCATTTTTTTTGCTTTTATCTGCTCAATAACATTATCGGCGACAAAAGGCATTTCGTTTTCGGGGATTTCTACCGTTATTCCGTCGTCGTCCTGCCCGAAATTTCGCTTGTATGACAACTTGAAACGCGTATTTCCGACCTCGAGATAATCGGGATATTTATTTTCGCTTTCGTCTTTCATTGTGAGGAAGTCGTCGCCTTTTTCTTTTTTTATTAAGCCTCTTAACTGATTGTCGGAGGCGATATTTTCAGGAATTCGTTTGTCGTAAAAATCTAAAAGTTCGTAGTCCGAAATTGTTCTTAATTTATTAAAAAGGTCGGCGTTTTTTATTAGAAAATCGTATTTTTGCTTTGTAGCTCCCTCGATTAAAGCCGATTGAATAAAGATTTGGCGCGCCTCTTTCGGATTTATATTTCCGTAAAATCGCTTTTGTCCGCTTGCTATTTCCAAGCCGTAAAAAAGAACGCGTTCTTCGGCGACAACGCTTCCGATATTCGGGTCGTAATACGGAATGCCGTATTTTCGTTTTATCAGATTAGGCGCAAAATCTATAACCCATTTCGGGTCTATAGGTCCTAATGTTCGAGCGAAAACTCGGCTTGTTTCGGTGATTTGTTGCGCCATAATCCATTGCGATTTTCGCTTTTTTCCGCCCGCAAGAACACTGCCGGGGAATATATGCACCACTCGACCTTTTGTTGCGGAATATGCGTTTTTTTCGCTGTCGAATGTTGCGATATTTCCCAAAAGTCCCGCGCAAATCGAGCGGTGAATTGACCAGCGATGCGTTTCGGTCAGATTTTCAAAGGCGACGTTTACCTTACCGAAATTTGGGTCGTATTCTTTGCAGGTATCGGCGATTTGTTCGTAAATATCGCCCCATTCCCGCATTCTGTTAAATGACAAAAAATTGTTGGCGCAATAATCGCGCATTGTTCTCTGCGATTTTTTTGTTTCGGCAAAGGAATTATTAAAAACGCTCCAAGTTTTAAGAAGAGACATAAAATCGGAGTAAATATCTTCAAATTTTTTGTGCGCGTTGTCGGCGACGTCTGCTTGTTCCGTCGGACGTTCGCGCGGGTCAACTATCGAAAGCCCCGCGGCGATTATCGCAACCTGTTCGCTCACCCCCATTTTTTGCGCCTCGATAATCATTCGTGAAATATGCGGCTCAAGCGGAAATTTCGCCATTGTGCGCCCTATTTGGGTTAGTTGTAGGGGCGGGGTTTGCCCGCCCTGTTGCTTGTGCAACATTTGCGTATTTGGGCGGGCAGACCCCGCCCCTACGTTTTTGTCGTCATTTTTTATATTGTTTGAAACCGCCCCCAATTCGTACAACTGATTCACCGCGTCGTCAATTCGGCGCGGTTCGGGCGGTTGAATGAAAGGGAATTTTTTAATGTCGCCCAAATTAAGGTTCAGCATAGACAAAATAACACCCGCAAGATTTAGGCGTTGAATTTCGGGAAGCCTAAAATCTTCTCGACCGTCAAAGTTTTTTTCGGAGTAAAGCCTGATACAAACTCCGTCGCTTACGCGCCCGCTTCTTCCGCTTCGCTGTTTTGCTTCGGCTTTGCTTATTTCTTCGACGGGCAGACGATTTGTGCGCAAGTTCGGCGCGTATTTGGCAATTCGCACAAGCCCCGTATCGACCACGTATTTAATTTTCGGCAGAGTGATTGACGTTTCGGCAATATTGGTGGAAACGATAATTTTTCGCGCGTCGGTATCTTGGAAAATTCGGTTTTGCTCGGCGTTTGTAAGGCGAGAAAAAAGCGGTAAAATCAGTGTTGAGTTTTGCCGCAAACGCCCTTTAAGTTTGCGCGCCGTCTCTAAAATATCGCGTTCCGTCGGCATAAAAACCAAAATATCGCCGTCGTCCGAAATGTCTTGAATGTATTCTACCGATTTTACGGCGCGTTCAACGTAATTTCCTTCGTCGCCGCTTTCAATATCGTCGTAAATTATTTCTACGGGAAACATTCGCCCCGAAACTTCGACTACGGGAGCGTTGTTAAATGCTGCGGAGAAAAGCGAGGTATCCATTGTCGCCGATGAAATAATCAGTTTCAGGTCGGGACGGGTTGGCAGGATTTTTCGCAAATATCCGAGTATTAAATCTATGTTGAGCGAGCGTTCGTGCGCTTCGTCTATAATTATTGTCGAATATCCGAGCATTTTAGAGTTGTTTACGAGTTCTTGGAGCAAAATTCCGTCGGTCATACATAGAATTTCGGTATTGCGCGATAATTTTTGCGAAAATCTTATTTTGTAGCCGACAAGCTCGCCCAAAGGCGTTTTGCATTCGCTTGCAATACGCTGAGCAATCGAAGTCGCGGCTATTCTTCGCGGCTGAGTTATTGCGATTTTTCCGCGTTCGGCAAGTCCGATTTCTCGGCAGAATTGAGGAAGCTGGGTCGTTTTTCCCGAGCCTGTTTCACCGCTGACAATCAGCACTTGCTCTTTTTTGAGAAGTGATATTATTTCGTCTTTTTTTTCGGTTATCGGCAACATAATGGAAGTAAAATACTATTTTCCGCGATAAAAAAAGAGGAGAAATTGCAAATCTTACCGCTGTACTCCTAATTGTAGCGTGTGCAGGCGTCCGGTTTTCGAGCTACAGTGCCAATTTTTTTCTATTTCTGTAATTATTTTACACTTTTGATATATCACTTTGATATATTTTATATCCGAAAAATTTGACTTTTCACGAATTTAAGCGGAGTTTCGCGTTTGGCACAATATTTGCTGATAGGCATACAGTAAAAGTTAAACTAAAAAAAAGGAGTTTTTATGAGAAAAACAATTTTTATTGCAATGCTTACGGCGGCATTTGCGTTTGCCGAAACTGAAATGGAAACGCTTCGAGCGGAGATTGAACGACTGAACGCACAACTTGAAATTCAGAGGTTGAACGCAGAAATTCAAAGCCTTCAGCAAGTACAATCGGCGGAAATTGCGGAAATCGGCGCAACAGAAATTATCGAAGACGAAAGAAATGAAATCGTTTTAACCGAAATCGACACAACTGCCGAAACCGTAAACGCATTCAGAAAAATAGTTTTGGAAAACCGCGAATGGACGCGAAACAATTTTGTCGGAATAGGCGGCGGACTTGCCATCGGCGCAATGTTTCTGGACACGCGCCCCATCAGAAATTATCTGAGAGAACTACAAATGATACCCGACAGAGCAGACTGGGAAAATCCGCTGAAAAACTCTAATCTTTCCCAAAATGTCGGCAACAGAGAGCCTGTTTTCCTTATCGGAGGGTTCGGACACGGAAATTTCGGCAACGGAACAATTGCAGGCGGCGGCGGATACGGAATATTAGCACAGATTTCGTCTAATGTCGCAGATACTACTTTTGTCGCCACCATTGCGGGAGGATACGGCGGATTTATTTTCGGCGGCGGTTGGAGCAATCGCAAAAACGCCCTAACAATTACAACGCTTGTAGGCGGCGGCGGACTTGCGGTCGATGTCAGCAAAAGGCATAGCGGTAGCGCATTCGACAAATCAAACAATTGGAAATGGGAAGACAGGGACAATGTTTTAACCGAGGGGTCTGCGTTTTTCGCCCTTGAGCCGCAATTGGCATACACCCTCTCATTTATGCGTTGGTTTCACTTAGGAATTGAAACATCGGCGCTTCTTATGCACTCTCGAAGAGGTTTTAACTGGACAAACAGCTACACAACCATTAACCCTTCTGTAAAACTTCGCTTGGTTTTCGGATGCATTTAAGGAGTCGAAATGGACTTTTTTAGAGGGATTGCAGGACTTTTCTTGTATATCGGAGCGCTTTTTGTTCCTGTTGACGAAAGTCGGTTGGATGTAAGAGCGCTCAATTCCGACAGCGACGCACATTACCATATCCGAACAACATTTGAGTTCCAATGGAGCGACAATTTAACTGATATTGTTAACGCGGGAATACCGATTACAATGAAATACTCCGCCCGCGTCGATCGTCAAAGGCAGGATTTTTACAGGATTTTGCGTCGTCCCGTCTCACAAAGATACTATTTTGTAATAGACAGCGTTCCCGGCGGCGACACTAATTCGCGAAGTTTCCCGAATATCCCCGTGGCGCTCAGACATTTCAGACAAATTGAGTGGGAAATCGACAATTCGGCGAAAAACTTGGATTTCAGCGTAGAAATTCTGAATTCGTTTGTACCGAGTATGGAGATTTACGTCGATATTTCACCTGCTTTCGGCGGACGCAGGTTCAGCGAAAGAATAAGAATAGAAAACGCAGAAAACACAGGAAGAAGGTCGCGATGAAAATCCTTAACAAGCCTGAAATCGAGTTCAAAATTCTGATTGTCGCCTCGCTGTTTTTTGCGCTTTTCGGCTTGTTTTTTGTATATCTTTACGAAAACGAACTCGATATTGCCGTAAGAAAAGGTATGAACAGCAATTTGACCGATTTTTTACGCAGGCAAGCAGATACAATTCCCGAGGCGCAGGGACTTCTGGAACACCAACTGCAATGGGAAGCAACAGCGCCGTTTATAGCAAAAACGCAAAAAGACAATCTCAGAAATATGATTTTGTATTTTCTCGCTTTGGTAATGCTTTTAATGTTTTTCATTATCCGCTACATTACCTCGCCGATTAAAAAAAGAGAAAAAATAGCCGCTATCGAAAAAACTTGGCGCGACATAGCCAAAACAATGGCACACGAAATCAAAAACCCGCTTACTCCGATGAGGTTAAGCATAGACAAAATCGAGGAAAAAGCAACGTTTTCCCAAAACATCAGTAGCGAAGAAATCGCAAAATTTACAAAAAGAATAAACGAGCAAATTGACAATTTGGAGGATTTGGTGAATAAATTCAAAAGTTTTTCGCAAAAACAGACGGCAAATCTGCAAAGCGCGTATCTTCGCGACGTTATAATAAAAGGAACTGCGGGTATGTCCGATAAAATAAAAACGCAAATAAACGGCGACGCATTTGCAATTTTGGACGTAAGTTTTTTCAATCAGATTTTGCTGAATTTATACAAAAATTCAATCGGCGCAGGCGCAAACGCAATGCAAATCGACATCAGCGAATTCGGACGAAAAACCTTAATTTCTTTCACCGACAACGGAAAAGGCATAGAAAAAGAAAAACTTGACATAGTGTTTTTGCCCTACATAACTTTCTCCGAAAACGGCTCGGGAATTGGACTTTCCGTGGTAAAAAGCTTAGTAGAAAGTATGGGCGGGAAAGTGTATGCGCAAAATCCCGAACAGAGCGGTTTCAAAATAATTATAGAACTTGAAAGGACAAAAAATGGAGCATAAAGCAAGAATATTAGTCGTCGATGACGAAAAAGACATCTGCGAAATGTTGAAAGAGTTGCTCGAAGAAGAGGGCTACATTGTCGAAACCGCAAATTCGGCGAAAGACGCGCTGAAAACTAACTTGTTTCAGACTGATACCGCCATTATCGACATAAAAATCGGCGCAGACGACGGAATAGTGTTGCTCAAGCAAATAAAGGAAATTCGCCCTGCGCTTCCCGTCATTATGATAACGGGACACGGCTCGGTCGAACTTGCCGCAGACGCGTTCAAACTGGGCGCTTACGAATTCTTAGAAAAACCGCTTCGACTTATTAAAGTAAGAACAACAGTGCGAAACAGCGTAGAAAAATATTTTCTCACAAACAGCCAAAACGAACGAACTCTGCCGATAGTGCATTCCGCGGCGATGAAAGACGTTTTTTCGCAAACCGCACGTTTGGCTCCGCTTAAAATGTCGGTTATGATTTTGGGCGCTTCGGGAAGCGGCAAAGAATTGGCGGCGCAATCGCTCCATTTTGACGGCAGTCGAAAAGATAAAAACTTTGTGATAGTAAACGCCTCAACTTTACCCGCAAATCTGGCGGAAAGCGAACTTTTCGGACACAAAAGAGGTGCGTTTACGGGAGCGGAATACAAGCGAACGGGCGCATTTGAAAAAGCCGACGGCGGCACGCTTTTTATTGACGAGATAGCCGATTTGAGTTTGGAAGTGCAGCCAAAACTTTTGCGCGTATTAGAGACGGGAAAATTTACGCCACTGGGCGCCGAAGACGAAATTTCGGTCGATGTGCGGGTAATAACCGCGACCCACAAAAACATAGAACAAATGGTCGTCGAGGGAAAATTCAGGGCGGACTTATTTTATCGTTTATCTGCATTTGTCATAAAAATTCCGCCCTTATCACAGCGAAAAGAGGATATTTTGCCTATAGCCGAGAAATTCTTGAAACAGGCAAGCAAAGAAATCGGCGAAGTTTTGGAGTTTTCGCAAAGTGCAAAAAATCTGCTTTTATCACTTGAATATAAAGGAAATGTGCGCGAGTTAAAACATATAATTTCGCGTGCTTGTCTCTTTGCAAACGGCAAATTTGTCGATGAAGACAGTATAAAATTGGCGCAAAACTCAAATTTAACCGATAAAACAGGGGCGACGGTCGCCTATTTTTCAATGGATTACAAAACTGCAACAGAGGCGTTTGAGTTAGATTATTTTACCAATCTTCTCGAAAAAAACGGCGGAAACATAACTTTGTCTGCGGCGCAAATAGGAATGGCACAGTCAAATCTGTCCCGAAAACTAAAAGCGCTCGGAATTAAAAGATAGAAAATTGCAAAAAATTAGCGTTTTTTCCTCTTTTGCTTGTGTGCGCTTATGTATTTTAGGTGGGAATTTTTGAAGTTTTTATAGAATTTTACGGAGAATTTAATGCGGCGCATATATATGGTATTGATGTTTCTTGTGGTTTTGACAGCGAGTGCTTTTGCTCAGAAAGTATTGCGAAACATCACTATTGAAGGGCTTATAATAGAGCGAGAAAGAACTGTTCTTTCAATGCTTCCCGTTGCCGAAGGACAAACCATAACAGGCGACGATATTCCGAGAGCGACAAGACAGCTTTTCCGCTCGCAAAGGTTCAGAACTGTTGACATTATCCCCGAAAATGAGACCGAAACGACCATTGATTTGAGAGTTGTGGTCGTCGAAAACCCGCATTTAGACGCGGTGGAGTTGCGCGGAAACAGAAGAATTAACAGAACGCGTCTCAACGAAGTCATAAATGCTCGGCAAGGAGAGCGCCTCAGCGACGCAAGAGTGCATTCTATTATCACAAACATACGAAACTCTTATGCCGACAGAGGATATTTGAATGTCCAAATAGAAACCGAACTTGTTGAAACAATGGTTGCGGGATTTGTAATTCTGAGAATAAACATTGTTGAAGGCGACAGAATTCGCGTTGAAGAAATAAATTTCAGCGGAAACACGGAATTTTCCGACAGAAAACTGCGAAGAAGGTTCAGAACAAAAGAGCGACACATTTTCAGTAGCGGAGAATTTAACGAAACGCTTTTCCATCAGCATTTGGATTCGCTTGTTTTGGCTTACAACGACGAAGGCTTTATGAACGCCAGAATTGTGAGCCACGATGTGCGCAAAAATGACGATAATACAGGAATTATAATAGACATAGAAGTCGATGAAGGGCAGAGATATTTTGTCGGAGATTTCTTTTTTACAGGCAACGAAATTATCGACGAAGAAGCGTTGCAAGCGGCGGTTATGATGCAAAGAGGCCGCCCGTTCTCTCGCACAAGATTTTTGATGACCCGCCAATCGGTAACAGGCGTTTACAGAAATCACGGATATTTGTGGGCAAACGCAGAGCCGCGGCTTAGACACAGAGGCGACACAATTGACGTTATTTTCAATATGACCGAAGGACGCCCCGCAATCGTCAGAAGAATAGAAATTTCAGGAAACGACAAAACGCGCGACTTGGTAATCAGACGCGAATTAAGGATTTTCCCCGGACAAAGATTTGACCAAGCGGCGATGGAGCGGTCTATAAGAGATGTGCGCCAACTCGGCTTTTTTGAAAACGTGATGCCCGACTTTGCAATGAATAACGACGGCACAATAGATATGATATTTAATATTCGCGAGCGCGAAAACATAGGGCAATTTTCGGCAGGTATAACATATTCGGCGCAGGACAGATTTGGCGGCAATTTCGGAGTTTCCATACCAAATTTCAGAGGAACGGGACAGCAACTCGACGCTATGGCGGAACTTGCGGCAGGAAGACAGCGCTATTCCATAGGATATATGGTACCTTGGATTTTCAATACGCCGACTTCGTTTTCGGGGCAGATTTTTTATGAAGACCTGAGGTTCAGAAACCAACTTTTCAACTACACGAGAACGGGTGTAGAATACGGTATCGGAAGACGTCTGCGTTGGCCCGACGATTTCTTTTCTGCGTCCATTCGCCATCTTATAAGCTATGACCACAACAGAATAGACTACCGCCAAGTGGAAGACGAACTGGAAGAGAGAGCTGTAATTGTAAACCGAGGCATTTTAAGCCGCTGGCAATTAGGAATTGCCCGAAATGACACAGACTTACCGCATTTCCCTACTCGCGGTTCTATTTTCAGAATTACAGGTCAAATCGGCGGAAGCGGCGGTATCAGAAGCGTAGATGACAGATGGATTTTTGAGCCAGAAAATAATTATCTTGGTTTGAGCAGATTTGACTTCATAAAAGGAATTGTAACTTACGAATGGTATTTGCCGCTGTTTTGGCGCTTTGTTTTGGGCGCAAACACAAAATTCGGCACAATTGCCTCATTTTCGGGCAGACCTGTTATCGGCTATAACGATTTATTTCAGGTCGGCGGCGTGTATTACGACGGAGTTGTCCGCGGCTACAACGAAGGTGAAATCAGCAGAAACTTAAATATGGTAACACTTTCAGGCGAACTTCGCTTCCCTATAGTTGACCAGCAATTTTATATGGGAACATTCTTTGATATGGGTAATGGATGGTTGCGTATGTCGGATATAGATATTACCGATATGAAACGCGGCGTAGGTTTCGGTTTCCGCCTTATGCTTCCGATGTTAGGGCTTTTGGGCTTTGATTTCGCGTGGGGACTTGATGACCCGAACGCACATTTTATGTCCCGCGAACACAGCCCGAGATTCAACCTGCACTTTATTATGAACAGAGGGTTCTGATAATTAAATGGTTCTGATTTTTTTGTTTGTAGGGGCAGGTTTTAAACCTGCCCTTACTTTTTTATTCGGCTTTTAATTTCAATATCGTCTGAAACTCACCGATACCATCAAACTGCTCTACAAGTTTCAAACCTGCGCTTTTTGCATAATCAAGCATTTCATCACTATGATACATTCTTGATGTTCCGTTCGCCATAGCGGTAAAGTAGAGTGAAGTTCCCACAAGCCCAAGTTTTGCCTGCGCGTGTCTCTGAATATCGACAAACGGCTCCATTATATACAAATTTCCGCTATGCGAAAGCGCAGATTTTCCACGTTTCAAAAGTTCAATAATATCTTTCGGAGGAAAGCAATCTAAAAATTGGCTCATCCAGACAACGTCATAATTTGTCGGAAACGGCTTTGAATGGTCGAGTAAATCAAGCGCAAAACCGTTTATTCTGTCGCCGAAACCTGCTTTTTTCGCGTTTTCTTTGGCGACTGTGAGTTGTCCTTCGTGGTCTAAAATTGTGATATTTGCCGTGTTTGAGAAATTTGCACATTTTAATGCAAATCGCCCTGTATTTCCGCCGACATCGAGTATTTTTTTAGCAGTGTTGTCCGAAAAAATTAAATTCAGCGCTTCGTCGAATGCAACATCGGAGTAATAATGGTCGAATTCAAACCAACTTTTCTTTACATTTTCGGGAAGTTGCGACAGTCCCGAATAAATCGTGTCCCATTCGCCGAAAACTTTAAGACCGACAGGCTTTTCTTCTTCTATTGACTTGTCGAGAAAAAACAAACCCTGATAACAAACGTCGTTTATGAAATTCATATTTCTTTTTGTTATTTCGTCTGTTAAAAGGAAAAATCCTGTTTTAGAGAGATGGTATTTGTTTTTGGCTTCTTCAAAAATCAAAACGCCTGCCTGCTCGCCCGCTTCAAGCAAAATTCTTGCGGAGTAATTGTTTAATTTGCAATGCGCGGCAATTTCTTTTTCGGTCTTTCCGTCGTCATTGTTATTCAGAAAATCCAACACTCCCTTGTTTCGCAAAATCAAGGTCGCCTGAAAAAAAGCAGGCGCAAATGTCAAAAAATGCGCCTTTATCGACGCGTTATATGCTGTTGTTTTATCATTGCCGAAACGTTTTTTGCTCATTTTTCCTCCGTATTTTGGGAGGAAAATACGATTTTCCCTTACACAAAAGCAGAAAAAAATGTAATTTTTTATAAAAAATGGGGAGCAAGCATTACCCAAAAAGTATTTTCTCTCCAATTCTGAAAAAAGAAACGGAGAAATTTATGAAAATAAGCGATATTTTAGCGCAAAAGCAAACGGCTTTGAGCTTTGAATTTTTTCCGCCTAAGACAGCGGCGGGCTTCGATAAATTATTTGAAACGGTGCAAAAACTCAGTTATTTATCGCCTGCATACGTCAGCGTCACTTACGGCGCAGGCGGCTCTACCCGCGAAAATACACGAAACCTTGTCGCTAAGATACAAAACGAAGCAGGGCTTACCACTGTCGCACATTTGACCTGCGTAGGCGCAAGCCGCGATGAAATTCGCGAAATCCTGCAAAATTACAACGACGCGGGAATTGAGAATATCCTTGCGCTTAGAGGCGATATGCCAAAAGGCGCGATAGATTTTGTTCCCGCCAAAGACGGTTTTGAATACGCAAGCGAACTCGTGGAATTTACCAAGAAAAACTTCCCGAATATGGGAATCGGAGTTGCAGGATTTCCCGAAGGACACCCGACAACGCCTAACCGCCTTATTGAAATCGACAATCTTAAGCGCAAAGTTGACAGCGGCGCGGATTACATTTGCACACAGTTGTTTTTCAGTAATGCCGATTTTTATGATTTCTGCGAGCGATGCGAAATTGCGAAAATAAATGTGCCGATTATAGCGGGAATTATGCCTATAACCTCAATCGCGAGTATGCAAAGAATTGCCGAATTATCGCTTGGAGCCCGTATTCCTGCAAAACTTCAAAAAGCCATTTACAGAGCGCCGAATGACGAATACGTCGAAAAAGTAGGAATACATTGGGCTGCAGAGCAGGTTAATGAGTTAATAGAAAATAAAGTGCGCGGAATACACCTTTACACACTCAACAAATTTGAGCAGATACACAAAATTTGCGAGAGTATCGGCATTATTTCTTCCACGCAACTGGAAAAATAAGTCAAGAAGCCTATATTATTTCTTCCGAATACTTGGATAAACAAGCCAAAACAGCGAAAACAGCACACAGAAAATCGCAAACCAATCGCCAAAGCGGCGATAAATTGTGCTGTTAAGCGCTTTCGCAATCGGCATTTGTACGACCTCGCGGGTGTAAATTTCGGTTTTGGCAAGGAAACGCCCGAAAGGGTCAACCGAAAATGAAATGCCCGTATTTGCGCTTCTTACCATTGAAATACCGAGTTCTATCGCCCTTACCCGCGTCATTTCGGCGTGTTGGATTGGCGCGGTAGTTCTTCCGAACCAGCCGTCGTTTGTTATATTTATCATAAGATTAGCGCCGGCACCGTGGTTTACTCTTCTTCGTGTAAATTCGGGATAGACGTTTTCGTAGCAAATAAAGGGTGCAATTCGCAAATCCTCTATTTCCCAAACGGAATACTCGCTCCCCGAAACAAAACTTCCGCCTCTCAAATCAAGGCGGCTTATCATAGGCAGAGCCGCGGAAAACGGCGTCGTTTCTACAAACGGAACAAGTTTTATTTTGTGGTATCGGGCGTAGTTATCGTAAAGATTAGACAATTCGGGACTTGCCCAATACGCTGTATTGTATGCTCCGTCAACACCGCCTTCGCCTCTGATTGGGGTAAGCGAACCAAAAATTATATGCGAATTATGTCGTCTTAACCAAGACCCGACAGCAACCAACGCCGACGGCTGATAGCGCAAATGCGTAAAAATCGCGCTTTCGGGAAGAATGAAGATGCCTCTGTCCATATTTGTACTTGCGTCCAACAAACTGTCCAAAACCTCCATACATTCCATAAGCGAGGAAAATCCGTACCAATTCTCCATATCAGCGTTTGGCTGAAGAACAATCGCCTTTATTTCGTGGGTATCGACGGGACGCACTCTTACAAATCCCCAAAGACAAAGCATTGCCACGACGCAGGCAAGAGAAACTGCAATTTTTTTGCCACGCTTAAAAAATACGAGATTGTAAAGAACTACGGCAGAAATTACCGCCAAAAACGACAAACCCCAAATTCCCGTAATGCTGACGACCTGCGACAAATAAAATAACGGAGAAAGCGAATACCCCGAAAACATCCAAGGAAACGAAAGCTCGCCGAGTGTAAGCACGTATTCAGAAACAACCCAAACAGACGGAATAAAAAGAATGGCGACTTTCGGACATCGTTTAAGAACAAATGCCGACAAAACCCCAACCAAAAGAAATCGCAAAGCCAAAAAGAGCGATAAGCCGATGGTCGCAAAGAAAATAAGCGGTTGCAGTCCCTGCAGATTTACTATAGCCATCCACCAAATTGTGCCGAAATACCAAAACACGCCCCAAGAGTACATTTTCAGGCGCGCGGGTTTCTCCGAGTAAATAAGGGCAATAAATGGTATTATTAAAAGAAACGACATCGCAGGCAAAATTGAGGCAAAAAGTCCGCACAAAAGTCCTGATAACAAAACAACAAATAAATTAGTCAAAGGTAAATTCTCTATTTTCATTCTAATTCCTTTCATAAACCTATATGGGCGTATTACAACGCTCATACAAAATAAATCAACACAAAAATACTAAATTTACGCGGTTGTAGAAAGAGTTTTCTTGAAAATGCTCGAAAAACATTCGGTAAGGTCGTCATTTACGGCGGTAGAATTGTAAAATCCCGAAGAAATTCGATTTTTGATTTCCGAAAGATCTTTTGCTTTTACCTCGCTATGCAAAGAATTTGATGGAATATATGAGTCTTCGCGTAAAATTCTCGCGCTCGACGACACAACTTTCGCACTCTTGTCTCTGTTATGAGCAAGCTCCAAATACGAAAAATAGCCTGTAGCGGCAAGGTTTTTTACTAACATAACTCACTCCTACTCCATTAGGATTTTTGAGACAAATCCATTTATCTCGTCCGTTTCTGTATATCGGTATTTTTGTACGAAATCTTTAATTTTATTTTCGGAAATTTCAATAAAAAAGTTTTTTTGTTGTTTTTTATAGATTTTTTAGTTTCTTATATAAAAAAAATAGTATTTTACCATATTGAAAATCATTTTGTTGTTAATTGTCCGTTTCAGGAGGGTTAAAAGAGGATATGAGCCGCCTACTTAACCGTAAAGCGCTCGTGCTTACTTTATTTTTGGCATTTGGGCTTTATGCCGATTTAGTGAGTACTTCGCCATATATAATTGCAGTTCCGGCTTCAGCCAGACAATTGCAAGCGGCGCTTGCAAGAAGTCAGCGCGGAGACACCCTTATTCTCGAAAACGGGAGATACAGGGGAAATTTCCGCATCCCTCCCGGCGTAACCATTAAAGCAAGAGAAAATGGGAAAGCGCAAATTACAGGCAATGGTCGCGGAAACGTAATCACTTTGTCAAACGGAAGCAGTGCAATAGGACTTTCGGTTTCGGGAGGGCGGATAGGGATATTCTCGGACGGCATAGACAACGCGATTATCGCAAATCGGATACACAACAATTCTACGGGCATTATGGCTGTTGCGCACTTTGTAAGAATTGAAGATAATCTCATTTTTCGCAACTCTTCTTCGGGAATTCAGCTGTGGGATGTAAACACGGACGAAGAAATTTTTAACAATACAATAGTTTTTAACGATAATCACGGATTATCCATCGGAGGCACTTCAGCAGTGGGTTTCGTGAACAACATAGTGGCATTCAACGGACGGTTTGTGGTGCAAATAAATCCGGAATCAAAAATTTTTCAAGCATTTAATGTGTTTTTATCGTATATTCAAGTCAATATGGCTTTGCCGGAAAATAACTTCTCGTTTGACCCCGAGTTTATTAACCCCGAAGCAAATGATTTTCGCGCGAGAAGAACCTCGCGAATATTTAACAATGGCAGAAATGGTGCAAATATAGGGTCAAGAATATATACTGCTTTGTAGATTTAAGGTTGTAGAAAAGAAAAAAGATAGGAGTTTAGTTGTATGAAACAAAAATTTATCAGAACGGTTGCCGTAATTGCGACGTTGGTTTGCGCAGTGTCTGCGGGCGATGTAATTATGGTGCCGTCAACAGGAATCAGAACGATTTCGCAGGCGATCGTAAGAGCGCGGTCGGGGGACACAATTATTGTGGCAGACGGTATCTACAGAGAGGACGTGTTTGTCACGACAGGCGTTTATTTGAGAGCGCAACACCTTCACGGTGCGGTAATTGACGGCGACGGAAGAGGGACAGTGGTTACTCTTGCCGGTAGCGCGGGTATTGAGGGCTTTGAAATCCGAAACGGAACAATCGGAATATTCAGCCGAGACGCCGACGTCGTAATAAGACGAAACCGAGTTGTCCGAAACTGGATGACGGGCATTTTGGTATTGCGCCATTGTCCGACAATCGAGGACAACATCATCGCCTTCAACAGAGGTTCGGGGATTGTCGGTTGGAACTTACGCGCGGCACGTGGAGCGATAGAGCATAACACAATCGCCTACAACGCCAACTTCGGTTTGCAACTCGGCGGAGTGAGCAATGTTGAAGTTCAAAACAACACAATTGCTTTTAATCAAAGATTTGGATTAAGAGTAAACAGCGAATCGGCAGAAGCGTCCACCATAAGACACAATAATTTTTGGGAAAACTTGAGACAATTCCACGATAATCCTGAGGGTAATTTCTCTTTTGACCCTGCATTTATTGCTGCAAGAGTGAAATATGATTTTAATCCTGAACCGACATTGTGCTGCGCAATATTGAGCACCGCGGGAGAAAATCTCGGCGCACGGTTGAGCAGAAGAAGATAGTAATAGAAAGAAAAGAAAGGGATAAAATAAAATGAGTATCAAAAAAACATTAACAAGATTTGCGGCAGGGGTATTGATTACCTGTTTGGCGGTTTCAGCCGCGTTCGGCGCCGGTCTTCCGGGTGAATTCTACATAACGCAGAGATGGAGAGACTTGTTTGCTCCGTACTCGCCCGCAACAAACCCCGCGCTTTTGACGGAAGAAAATCACGTTGCTATCAGAGGTGTTTGGTCTCCGAGTTTGGGAAATGCCTTTTTCTTGTATGAAACAGGTGTAGTAGTTCCGCTCGGGCTCTTTCAATCGGTCGGTTTTACGGTTTTGGGTGTTACTTCCAACGAGCCTGTTCAGGGTATGATGTGGGACGAAGTCAATCAAAGGATCGTGCCGACAGGAGCTACGTGGAACGATAACCACATGCTGATTATGGGTTCATACGCAATTAACCCGTTCAACAGATTGAGTTTGGGTGTTAACCTTAACTTTTTCAGAACGCCTAACTTCGGACAGCCTATACAAGGTTTGTCTTTGGACTTGGGTACAACTTATCGTATAACAAACCACCCTGTTTTGGGAGAGCATATCGTAGGTATTAACTTTCAGAACTTGATTTCGCCGAACCTCGGTCGTCCCGACGGTGAAGATTTCACCATAGCGACACAGTCAATTAACGCGAAAATCAATTGGTTGGGCTGGTTTTGGGACAGACAAATTAACGCAGGCGTTGACTTTGACATAAAAGACTTTACCACGCAGGCGGCTAATTTCGCAGGAACTCCAGTTCAAGACCCTGAAACATTAGAGTGGGGCTGGGCTCGCGACGGAAACAAAGTTGTAGATTTCGACTTTTCGGGAAGAGTCGGCGTTTGGCTTATGAGAATGCTTAATGCTTCTTTCCACTTCGGAACAGGGCACTGGGGTCTTTCGGGCGGTATGAACGTTCCGTCGATTTTCGGCGGTCGCGATTTCCAAGCGGCTTACCAATACACAAGCATTACCGACGACAGAGCGTCTTTTACGCACACTATCTACTTCAGAGGACAGTTTGGTCCGCACAGAGAGGAAATCTTTGCGCGCAGAATGGCTCGCCAAGTTGCGCTCGGACCCGGTCGTTTGTATAACCAAATGTTGCAGGAGCACTATGCGGGCAACTACTGGAACTCGTTCTTCTTGGGCGGTCGTATTCTTACGGAATTCCCCGACTTCTTCCGCAACGACTTTGTTAATCTTTATATGAACCGCAATATGGAAGAAATGGATATGCGTGAAGCGGCAGTTGAAGGTTTCAACGATATTTTGAGCGATTATCCGCGCTCCCCCGTTGTTCCTTTTGCACGTCTGGGACTTTTGCGCCTTGCTTATCGTGAAGGTGATTTTGCACAGGTTTCAAACTTGTTCAACCTTATAAACGTGGACGCAACGCCTGACTCTGTTATACAAGCAGCCGCTTACTATCAAGGTGAAGTATTCTTGCAACAAAACAGAATTGCAGACGCAATGTCGCATTTCTCAATGGTGCCGTCATCGCATCCGGACTACATATTTGCGCAACATTCTTTGGCTATTGCTTCTGCTATAAACGGTCAAATGGACAGAGCGATTGAGCATTTGGACAACGCTGTTCAGGCGCCTGCAAGAACTAACGCGCAAAGAGCGGCGCAAGACCGTTCGTATTTGCTTATGGCGTTCTTGTATTTTGAAGGTAAAATAGAGACAGGTCAATCGCTAACAAGAGCAATGGCGGCTCTTCGCAGAATAGGTACGGCAAGCCCGCACCGTGCGGAAGCACTTTTGGCTCAGATGTGGGTTGCGCTTCAAGGCGGAAACAGAGCGGAAACACTTTCTGCGGCAAGAGCGTTGCAAGGAGCGACCAACGACCCGATTCTTCTGAGCGAAGCGGATTTAATTCTCGCTTATATGGATATGGCTGAAGGCGGAGCGGCAAGAATATCGCAAGTTATAACAACTTTGGAAGCGGCGCAAACTCGTTTGCAGGCATTCCAAGCGCCGACTGATGCGCAACTTCGCGAAAGACGCAATCAATACAACGACGATAGAGCGACATATTTTGAAACCGCGCAAAGAGCAAAACAACTTGCAATGGTTTCTCAGTCGTCTTACGTAATTGGTCTTATTGATGAACTTGCTCCCACTCAGAGAGCGCAAGAAACGGAAGTAAGAGCGTTCGGCAGATTTATGGATGACCGTGAAACAAGCATATTCTTTGGTCGCGAACACGACAGAGTGCTTGACGACGTATCTTTTGCGCTTGCGAAAGCAAGAGAAATTCAAGGCGCGGCGGCGGCGGCAAGAGCGGCAGAACGTCTTGACAACATTGACGAAGAAATGCGCAGATTGCAAGAGCAACTCAGAATGCTTGAACAGTAATAAGCGCGAGGTTTATAATTGTAAGGGCGGATTTCAAACCCGCCCCTACATTTCGGAGACGTGAATTTATATAGGGGGCATACGAAAAATACGTATGTCCCTTTTTTGAAAAAGAGGAGATTTTATGCAACTAAGTAAAAACATTGGTATGTTTCGGAATTTGACGGTAATTTTTATACTTTTTGCGATGGCGACAACTGCGTTTGCTCAAGAAAGAATATATGTCTCACCCGCAAGGCAGGGGAAATCACCCATAAGCAATGCAATGGTATCGGCAAGAGCGGGAGACACGATAATTCTTGCGGATGGCAGATATGTTGAGGACGTGGTCGTTCAAAACGGCGTTATTCTTTACTCGCCCAATGTTTTTGGGGCGCATATTATCGGAAACGGACGCGAGGCGGTTGTTCGGCTCGGTAGGGATTCTCGAATTTCGGGTGTTAGAGTGTCGGGCGGAAGAAACGGAATTGTCAGTTCTGCGACAGGCGCCGTCATCGAGAATTGCTATATACACTCAAATAACGGTTCGGGGATTTTATCAACAAATCATTTGCCTGCTATACAAAATACTATAATTGCCAATAATCTTAATTCGGGTATTCAGGCAACGTCGATAAGTTATGTGGGTGGTGAACTGCGCAATTTGACAATCGCACAAAATCGCAGAAACGGCATTGAAATTGACGGTTTGCGAGACAATATTGTTATCCGCGACGTCATATTTTACAGAAACAGCAACAGAGCAATACAAACAAGAGACAGAGAAAATCTTAATCTTGTAAATCTGATAATTTTCCCGGAACAAGGCGGAATAACAAATCCCGACCCAACTTTGATTGGACGACCGAGATTTACAGGAAATTTTTGGAAACTTCGAGATGGCTCAATCGGTCAAAAGAGAGGAACAAGCGGCAAAGATATCGGATTTGTAAAATAAAACCTGCATTTCGTTTGGCGCAAATATTATTTTGCAGAGAATTCGTGGAGGATTTTATGAAAACACTAAGGATTTTATGTTTATTTTTGCCACTTTTAGCAAGTGCAACTTTTGCAAGAGCGCTTAATCTCTGGGCTGAGCCGATGTGGATGGGAAGTAATCAAATATTGCACAGCAACAGACCCGAAGTCAACATCAACAGCGATGGTGATACTGATACTACGCTGACAAAATCGTTCGGCAACAAATCTATGTGGGGGTTCGGCGGAAATTTAAGTTGGATGCCGAGTAGCAACATTGCAATTGGACCGAGCGCTGTTTTTTCGTGGAGCAATACCAGAGAAAAAGACAAAGGCGTGGCGGGCGACACAGTTCTGAGCCGCGAGTTGATTGTTATGATACCTCTTGCCTTAACCATTACCATAGACCCAATTCCGCAATATAAAATTCACCCCATCGCTCACCTTTCATTAGGCTATAATTCGGTTTTTATACGCAACCGGTGCGAAAGAGAGAAGGCAACAGTTGGCATAAGCGATATTGACGGATATTACAACGGAGTTTTCATTAAATTCGGCGCAGATGTTATGGTGGATTTAGGAAAACAGTTCTCGCTTTTTGCAGGACCTCAGATGCAGATTTCTACAGTTACACGCAGAAGCGGCGGAAACATAATTGAGCGCAATTTTAATATGACGGGCATTAGATTTGGAGCGAGTTTGTTATTATGAGTGTAAAACGCTATGGAGTCGTCCTTGACGGAAATTCTATGTCTATTGACAACGTTGTCACCCTCGGAGACACGGACGCTCAAATCCTATTAAGCGAAGAAGCGCTGATTTTGTGCTCAAAAAGCAGAAAAGTCCTCGAAGAAGCGGTAAACGCAAAACAAATTATATATGGCGTAAACACATCTTACGGTCCTATGTGTAATAAAATAATAAGCAACTCCAAACTCGAACAATTACAAGTAAATTTACTTCGCTCGCATTCGGCGGGAATGGGACCGATTTTGCCTTACAATATTTGTAAATCAACATTTGCAATTCGCATAAACTGCTTGGCAAAAGGCTTTTCGGGCATTCGTCCCGAACTATTGGGCTTTATGGAAAAGGTTTTTAATGCAGGAATTGCCCCCGTAATTTACGAGAACGGAAGCGTTGGCGCAAGCGGCGATTTAATTCATTTGGCGCATTTGGGACTTGGACTTATAGGCGAAGGCGACCTTTATCTTAACGGCGAGGTTATGCCTGCAAAAATAGCATTTGAAAAAGTAGGACTGGAGCCGATAAGACTTTCTTATAAAGAGGCTATTTCCATAATGAACGGCACTTCTGCAATGAGTGCAATAGCGTGTTTTGCCATACACAAAGCAAGAAAACTTTTTAACGCGCAAATTTTATCGCTTGCCTTTGCTATGGAAATATTCGGCGGTTGCGAAGACGCTTTTGACACCGCGCTCCACGAAATAAAACCGCACGAAGGACAGATACTTGTAGCCGAAAAAATACAGCATTTGCTTGCAGGTTCGCGAAATGTACGAAACTTGCACGACTATAATAACAGCCACCGTTGCGAAAATACGGCAAACGCTGTAGTCGAAGTCCTGCAAGATGTTCAGGATGTTTATACATTGCGTTGCTCTCCGCAGGTTTTAGCGGTGCTTTACGACGCGATAAAATATGCGCAAAAGGTGCTTTTAACCGAAATAAACTCGTCTAACGACAACCCGCTCATAATTCCCGAAGGCAAAAAAATACTTCACGGCGGCAATTTCCACGGACAAAGCGTATCGTTTGCAATGGACAGCCTCAGAATTGCCGTTTCTACGCTTTGCAATATAAGCGAGAGACGACTTAATAAACTTCTGGACAAAAATCTCAACGGCAATCTTCCCGAAAACTTGGCGGCTGGCGACATAGGTTTGGAGATGGGTTTTATGGGAGCGCAGTATTTGGCAGTCTCGACTACCGCCGAAAACAGGCAACTTGCCGCACCTATGAGCGTAAACAGCATTTCCTCCAACGAAAACAACCAAGATATTGTGAGTATGGGAACAGTTTCGGCGCGTCTTGCGTTAAAATCCGTACAAAACGCAGAATTAGTGCAGACAATGGAAATTTTGGCGGATTTGCAAGCGTTGAGTTTTCAGGACACCGAAAAAATGGGTGTGCGGATTAAAAAAGTTTACGATAAGTTTTCCGAAAGCTACACGCAATACAACTGCACAAGAATATTTCGCGAGGATTTGGTGAGATTTCGCGATATAATTTTTGAAAAGACCGTAGAAACCATAGGCATTATTTAATGATACCCGTAATTCTGGGACCTACAGGTATCGGAAAAAGCGACATTGCAACAGAACTTGCAAAACAAATCGGCGGCGAAATAATATCCTGCGACTCTCGACAAATCTATAAATATATGGACATTGCAACCGCCAAGCCCACAAAAGAAGTGCTTGCTTCCGTAAAACATCATCTTATCGACATAACAGAACCCGACGAAGAATATTCGGCGGTGCGTTGGGCGACGGACTGCGCAACGGCAATCGACGAAATAAAAAGCAGAGGCAAAGTTCCGATAATTTGCGGCGGAACATTTTTTTACATTTACGCAATGCGAAACGGCTTCGATATTTCTTCAAAACAAGACCCGAAGCTTCGCAAAGAACTGGAAGAATTGATTGAAAAACAGGGTGTCGAAAAACTTCACAAAATGCTTTCAGACAAAAATGCAGAGCGCGCAAAACAAATAAACCTCGGCGACAAATACAGAATACTGAGAGCGCTCGAAATAGAGTTAGGCGAAAAAAACGAATTCCCAAAAAACGAGATTGAGCGCGAATTTTTATATTTTGTTTTAGCTTGCTCTCGTGAAAAACTTTACGAAAAAATCGATAAACGCGTCGATAAAATGCTCGAAAAAGGGCTTTTTGAAGAATATGAAAAAATTTGCGCCAAATATCCCGACCCAAAAACTGCGGGAAGAAATTGCGTAGGCTACCGTGAATTTGATGATTTTATCCGACATAAAGACAGTTTTGAGAATTGTGTTCGACTAATAAAACAACATTCGCGCAATTACGCAAAACGGCAATTAACGTGGTTGCGCAACAAAGAAGCGGACAAAAAAATAATTGATATTGAAAAATTAGCCAACGACAGCAAAAACATTGCGCGAGAGTTAGGCGATTTGTTATATTAAGGTAAATGATGGGAGGGAAATTGAGAAAAAAAAGTTTTTTCTGTTTTTTGGTGGCAGCATTTATTATATTTACTTCGGGTTGCACCATACAACCAAGTGAAAATACCGTAAAAGGGTGGCTCAACAATATGTTAGAGCGCGATTTTGTTGTTATTCTGGAAGGAATTGACGCAGACGCGGTTTTGGACGAACCATATTTTGAGATAGTTGAATTTAATTCCTTTGACGAGGGAATGTTCAGGCATTTGGCACAAGTGCATTTTTATTTTTTGAGCGACATAAATGTTAGAATTGTCAGAAGATACAGATATAACAGGAGACATTTCAGATGGGAACTTTTTCATAATGTTTATGAAAGATTTGAGCAAACTGAAACCGAATAGAACGCTTCTTTTAGCGTTGCTTTTTACGCTGATGTTTGCATCTGCGACGGTTGCTTCTTCTATGCCTAATCCCCGAATTCTTGCGGACGGAAAGCGATGCGTCGAACTTGTTTTTGAGGAAAGATTTGCCGACGCGCATCAGGTTGCAAACGGTTTAATTAGACAATTTCCCGACCATCCCGCAGGATATTTCTTTCGTGCGGCTATTTTTCACTATCAAATGCTTTACCTGCGAAACAACGTTCACGAAAGAGCGTTTTACGAGGCGTGCAACCAAGGAATTCAGGTGGGCGAACGCAACAGAAACCTAAATTGCCAATGGAACGACTTCTTTTTAGCGTCAACAATAGGCATTCAGGGAGCGTTTGAGCGGGTGAACGGTCGCTTGGTTTCGTCGCTTCGTCTTGCCACAAGGGCTATGGAAATTTTTGAGAACCTGAATTCCGACGAGGTAAAAGATGTTTTATACGGAACGGGAGTTTATGAATACTGGATAGGCGCAAACGCTCGGCTTTTATGGTGGATGCCGGGAGTAAGAGACAACCGTCCACGCGCACTCAGAAATCTCGAAACCGTGCGAAATGAGGGAATTTTCACCAATCTTATAGTAAACTATGACCTTATGGAAATGTACCTAAACGAAAGAAGGCGCGAACAAGACGCCATAAGAATAGCCAACAGCGTTTTGGCGCTTTATCCGTCGAATTCGGTCGCACTTTGGGCATTGTTTGAGGCTTATGATGCTTTAGGCGAAGCCGAAAAAAGAGACGCCGTCGCGGCAAGAATACTCGAAAGAATACAGCAAGAAAGCAATAATGAGCAGATGATGAGACATTTCCAAAGAAGAACAAGACGCCACTAATATGAAAAAAGTTATAATATTGGCGCTTTTTTGCGCCGTTGCGGCGTTTGCCCAAACCTACAAAGTTGGAGAAAAACCAATAGCCCAAGCCCGAATACTCAACAACTTGCTTGTAAATTGCGAATTCGACAAAGCATACAAAATGACCGACCAACTTCTTGAAAAATACCCATCCGAGCCGTTGTATTATTACCTTGCAGTCGCCGCAATCGGCTTAAAAAACCTTGACTTTAACGAGGTTTTGGACAGAGAAAAATTCTTTGAAATTTACGACGTAGGCATTCGATTAGTCGAAGCAATGCTCGAAGACGACCCGACTTCCTGCGATTTGATTATGTTGCGCGGATTTCTGATGTCGGCAAACGCCGCATTTTTACTTTTGGAAGGAAGACTTGCCGCAGGTGCGCGCTTAGGTCTGCGCTCGCTTGAAATTTTAAGACAGGCACACGCCTGCGACCCCAAAAACTACGACACGCAATATTATTTGGGATTTTTTGATTACGCGCAAGCCGAATTACGCCGCAGATTAGGTCCGTTGGGAGTATTTACGGGACTTACAAGAAATCCGCAACAAGGAATAACCGCGCTTGAACGATGCGTGAGATACGCCCGATTTATGAACAGAGCCGCCGAAATGGTTTTGGTCGATGTCTATGTTCGCGAAAATCGCTTGGACAAAGCAGGCGAAATGTTGCCGCGCCTCCTTAAAGAGTTCCCCGAAAGCCGCTTTCTTATGTGGACTCAAAAACGCTATTACATTGCCCGCGGCGACGATTTGGCGGCGATAAATATTGCGCTGACCGCCTCGCGCCTGTATTTCAGAGACGGCGGCTATCATAACGGCGTAATGATTTTGGAAGAAACGCGAAAAGCCTCTAATTTCCGCAGATTTCCCGCTGAAATCCGCCGACAAATAGCCGAACTTGAGCCATTGATAAACACACAACGAGTATCGTCTTCAACAATGCGAACATTCCGCTCAATGATTAGAGAGTAAGATTTTTTTCGCAGAAATTACCCCGAAAACACAAAAACTTGACAACTTGTCTTATGCGATGTATTATATTTATATTGAAGAAAATATAAAAAAAATTGACGAAGGGCGGTTTTTATGCTTGATGTCTTAAGAAAAAACAACGGTTATTCACTTATAGAAGTAGTCGTAGCAATGGTAGGACTGTCGCTGACGGTTCTCTTACTCGGAACAATCTTAACAATGTCCGTGAGAACAACTTCGGGCACGCGGGATATGGATATGACCCTAGCCGCGGCAAGAGCAAAGATGAATGAGATAGTTGCAAGTACCGAACTACTTATGGATTTAGAAAACGTTGTTCAAGGCGGAGATGTACAAACCGACGTTTATACCGCCCCAAACGGAAGACGAATTGATAGAGAATGGTCTTTTGAAGCAGGAGAAGGAACTACTCTTTTTGTGCGAGTTACGGCAGTTGCGCAAGACGGAATGACTCCCCCTGTTACAATTACCAGTATTATAGACATAAATAATATTTGCAACCCGCAATCCTCTGTGCAAAACGCCCCGATTATCCGCGTAGACGAAAACGACACCCGAGGCGGAACAGCCAGCCTTGTAATAATAACGCGACATTTAGATTTTGCCGCCAATGACAATAGTATAAGCACAGAAAATATTACACTATTTTCTGTGTCTCCACATCTCAACGATGCGGAAGCGGCGAGAGGTCTTGAAATAACAGGTCCTAACAGAGGATTGGTGCGCTCAGTAAGAAATCAAAGCATAGCCATAGATACTAATACGTTGCAGAATATAGACTCAAACACCAATTTGCGTTTTGACCTTCGCTATCTCAGTTGCGCAGGAGCGGCAGGACGTCAAATCGGCGTTGAGTTTAGATTCAGAAGATTGCTACCCGCAGGCAACGATACCCCGGGCAACAACTGTCCTCCTACGTTTGAAGGAGAGCTTTTTGAAGAAATAGGAGGCGTATTATCTCGTCAGGAACAATCCGTCGGAACAATAAACTGCACAGGAAACTTTACACTCAACCCTCCTGCAAATTGGACGATAGGCACTACTTTCCCGTTTAGATTAGACGGAAATCGCGTTATAGCAAGAAGTGGCTACAATTTTAACTACGAGAGAACTTCAAAGTACACCTTTACAATTACTGTAGATGGAGCAGAGCACCCAATAGCGGCAACTGTTAGAATTATCGACGTAAACGAACCGCCGACAGCTTTGTTGTTTCATCCACTAAGTTCGACAGTTCAAACAACATCATTCACCGTCCCAAGAAACGCATCTGTCGGAGACAATATTGCAAATTTATTTGCTGTTGACGAAGATACTTCTGCCTATTTTTTAAGGTACGAATTCGATGTGCTCGGTCAAGGCTTTAGCTTTTTTGAAGTAAGCAACGTCTACAGAAACAGAGCAACTTTACGCGTAAGAGCGCCACTTACATCAGCGCCTGCGGCTTTTTCATTTGACATACGAGCAAGAAATATCGGTAATCCCATAATAAGCCCACCTATTCCCGCCCCCGCAGGAATAGCACACGTAGATGCCACTATTACGATAAACATACCTTAGTAGGAAAAATATGCCTCAAATAATCGAAAACAACTGCGACGGGTGCGGGACTTGTGTAGCGATTTGCCCGAGAACTGCGATTTTTATGCCGAATGTTGCTGTAATAAATGCGGAATTGTGTGTTAGTTGCGGATTGTGCGCGAGAATTTGTCCGATTGGCGCTGTAAAGGAGTGAAATGTGGCGTTTAAGATAGAAGAAAATTACCCGATTTACAGAGAAATTGCTATTGACGAGAGTGGCATAGAGGACATAAAAAAAGGCAAACCCGTAAAAAACAACGCCGAAGAAAAGCTGCTTGCAAACGGGTACTACAAATTATTGAGCGACAAAAATCCCGACATCGCGTGTTTTGCGCGATTTAATAAAGATACGGACGAATTTTATCCGCTTTCTGCGGCGGCAAACGAAATCCCACACTGGCTTGTCCCGAAAAACATTGAGCAAACGCTTGCTTTGGACGCGCTTCTTAACGACGACATTCCGCTTGTAGTCCTCGTCGGAAAAGCAGGGACGGGAAAAACGCTTCTGGCTGTTGCGGCGGGGCTTTACAAAACCATAGATTGCGGCGAATACGAGCGGGTTTTAGTGGCGCGCCCCACAATTTCGCTTGGGCAGGACATCGGATTTTTGCCGGGGACTATTGAGGAAAAACTGGGACCTTGGATGTATCCGATTTCGGATAACGTGGATTTTTTGATTAAGCGAAGAAAGACTATGCGCAGTAAAATCCAAGGTTTTAAGGACTTAACCGAGCGCGGCATTTTGCTGATTGAGCCTCTGCCGTATATTCGCGGACGTTCTATTCATAATCAGTATTTGGTTATTGACGAGGCGCAGAATTTGTCGCTTCACGAAATAAAGACAATTCTTACGCGGGCGGGCGAAGGAACAAAGATAATTCTTGCGGGCGACCCTTATCAGATAGACAACCAAAATATTAGCGCACAAGACTGCGGACTTATGCGGGTTGTGGACAGGTTTGCGAACGAAAGCCTGTCGTCGTCGATAACGCTTGTTAAGTGCGAGCGCTCAAAATTAGCGGAAATGGCGGCAAATCTGCTGTAAAAATGCGCAAATTCAGAGTGGTTTCAGAAGAATTTTCAAAAAAACAGCACAAGTTTCAAAAAAAGTATGCTTTTTTGCTTTGGCATTTGTTATTTTACTCCACACGTCAAAGAATTTTTCTTCATAAATGACCGCGGCAAGTTATTTTAAATAAGAAAAAAATTAAAGTTTTTAGGAGAAGTGAATGTCACGAAATCTTGACCCAAAAGGTAAAATTGTTCGCCGTCTTGGTGCGAATATCTTCGGTAATGAAAAATTTCAACGTCTTTTGGATAAAAGACCAAACCCACCCGGACCGCTGAAACAACATAGAGGTCGTTTGAGCGAATACGGTATTCAGATGCGCGAAAGACAGAAATTGCGTTTTGCTTACGGACTTACCGAAAAACAATTCCGCAATACTTTCTTGAAAGCAAAACAAATGCAAGGCGTTACAGGGGACAACCTGCTTATCCTTTTGGAACGTCGTTTGGACAACGTAATCTTCGCAATGGGATTTGCAAAATCGCGCGCGCAAGCAAGACAAATTGTAAACCACGCTCACATCAGAGTAAACGACAAAAAGGTTGATATTCCGTCTTACAAAGTGTCTGTAGGCGACAAAATCACTATTGCGGCAGGCGACGACAGAAAGAAATTTTTGCACGCACTTGTAGCGGATAACACAAGAAGCGTACCCGAATGGTTAGAATTTTCAAAAGTGGATTTGAAAGGCGAGGTAAGACGCCTCCCCGAGAAACACGATATAGAAGTAATCGCAGACGTTCAACTTGTTGTGGAACTCTACTCCAAGTAATAGTTGCGAATATTTTTTACATAAATGGGGTCTTGAGAATAAAAATTTCCGAGACCTTATTTTTTTGAGGAAAGAGAAACGGACAGTCGCGCTTGCGTTTTTGCAGGTGAGGAAAGTCCGAGCAACAAAGAACAGGACGCCGAGCGAAAGGTCGGAAATGAAATTTTAGTTTTGTTAGCGAGCAAAGTTCGCAAATAAATCTAAGTTTCGTTATGGATAGTGTCGCAGAGAACAGTCCGCTCTCATTTAGTTGGGGGTGAGTGGTGAAAAGGCGGTGTAAGAGACCGCCGTTTTGTTTGGCAACAAGCAAAAAAGAAAAACCCCGTCCGTTGCAAGACCAAACAGAAATTGAGTTGTTCGCTCTATAATTTCAGGTAGGTCGCTTAGATAAATGGCTGTCAAGGGTGGAAACATCTGAACAAAACTCGGCTTACAGTTTCTCTTTTCTCTTTGTTTTACTCTTATAAACATCGCCCTTCCATTCAAATTTGGCAAAAATTCCGCAGATTACCGAATAAATCGTTATGAATAAATTCAGCGGTGAAGTCCAGATTATATGTGGCAGGAGATTTTTTTCGTCGAAAATTGCCAATCCCCTGCGCATAAAAAACAGTTCGCCGATAATTTTTACGATAAAAAGAATGGGAAAGACAAATATAAAGCAATAAAACATGAAAATAACAGCGAGGATTGCCGTTTGTTTCGGCAAATAAAAGCGCGTTTCCGAGCCCCATTTTTTGCGCTGATTTATTAGATTTTTCCACGAATATTCGGGTTGTGTTTCTACGATTGAGTTTGCGTTGAAATGTATTTTTTTGCCGCTTTCCCATATTTTTTGCATTAAAAGACCGTCGTCGCCGCCTACAGCTTGAGTTAGATTTCCGTAGCCGCCCGATGTTTCGTAGTCTTTTTTGCGAAAGGCGAAATTGTTGGCATTTGCGTTAAGCGGAATGTTTTTTCCGATACTCGCGGCGGCTACAATTCCGTGAGAAAGAAAGTCGAAGTTTTGGTAAACTTTAAGAATTGGCGAAATTTTGTTGCCTTTGTCAAAGCGATATTTTACAATTCCTTGCGAAAGTGCAATTTTTTCATTAGCGAAAGGCGCAACAGATTTTTCTATCCAGTCGTTCGGAACAATGCTATCTGCGTCGGTTTGCAAAATAATTTCGCCGACGGCAATTTTTATTGCTTGCTCGAACGCGTATTTTTTTGGAGAAAAGCCCTCCCCTGTTCGTGTAATTCGGATAAGCGAGAGATTTTTTAATTTTTCTTTGAAAGACAAAACTATTTCGGCGGTGTTGTCGGTGGAACGGTCGTCGGCGACTATAATTTGCAGTAATTCGGGTGAATATGTTTGAGAAAGCAAGCAGTTAAGAAGATGTGAAATGTTTTTTTCTTCGTTTCGCGCGCAGATTATTATGCTTACTGCAGTGGTGGCTTCGACAGGCTCAGCCACCGAATTAGCGAATGAAGACGGTAGCTTATGTCGCGATGGCTCAGTCTCGGTGGCTGAGCCTGTCGAAGCCACATTCTTAAGCCCACGCGACAAATAAAAGCAAACTGCTAAATAAAGCGAAGAAACAACTGCGCCGACTGTAGCAAAAATCATTGTTTTTTCGCCGCCGAAACTATAATTGAGCGGATTTTTGCGGCTATTTCTACAGTTTCCATATCGGCTATTTCGCTAAATTCGATTCTGGGATGAACGACGACAGATACAATTTTTGATTTATTCCGACCCTCCACAATTCCGCTTCCGTTGATGCTTACAGGAACTATGGGAACTTGGGCTTTTATCACGAGTTTTAATGCGCCTGCCTTAAAATCCGCAATTTCGCCGTTTTTACTGCGCGTGCCTTCAGGGAAAATTGCCATCGGATGTCCGCTTTGCAACTGCTTTGCGGCTTTGCCGAATACACCGACGGCTTTTCGGGCGCTTTTTCTGTCTAAAAAGATACAGCCGAGCGCAATCATCCAAACATTTAATACAGGAAGGTAGCGCAATTCTTTTTTGGTGATAAACCCTAAAGTCCAAGGGGAAATGCGCATTAAAATCGGAATATCGAGCATTCCCTGATGGTTGGCGACAATACAATAAATGTTGTCTTTGGGAACATTTTCTACGCCCGTAAACTTAACTTTTGCACCCGAAGAAAAAAGGCAGAAACGAGAGCAAAACCACTGAACAAAATAAGCCAAGCGCTGTTGTTGCTTGTTCAGTACAGGAAGAAACATAATAGTGTATGGAATGAGCATTACAAAGCAAAACACCACAAAAAAACCAAGAGACAAACACACCAAAATCCTGTTAAACATAATTTTTCCTTTCTTTTTTTGGTAAAAATACGTTATCGCCGAATTGATTTCGGATAAATATAATACAAAATTCAACAAAATGCTCAAATATTTACTTTTTTTACAAATTTTTCTCTTTTTTGTTTCGGCAAATAGTAATTTTTCGCCGAATTTTTTTAATGGTTATCTGTTTTTATTAACGTAAAACGTCGGTGTTTCCGACAAAAAGGAGTGTTTTATGAAAAAGGTTATCAGTTTATTGCTTGCAGGTTTGGTATGTGTTGCTTGGGCTCATCCGTTTGCAACATCAACAGCTGAATTGGTCGGAAACGACGAAATCGAAATCGAAACTTCCATCGGGACTGGTTTTGTTGATAGTTCTCGCATTGGTATCGGCTCACATATTACTTATGGAATAGGTGAAAGATTTAACATCGGTATCGGCAACAATTGGACAATAAACAATGTCAACGAAAAAGACCGTGGTTTTGAAGCGCCTGAATTTAGCTTGAAATTCGGATTGATACCCAATGTTCTTGCTATAGAAACTTTTGGCACTCTCAGCACCTTTGGCGAATACGGCGCATCTTTAATTTACACTTGGGAGCTTAATTCCGGAATGCAAATGAATTACAATGTAGGTTTTGCAAGCAATCCGGATTACTATGAGACCGGAAATGCGTTTGCTTGGGGATATTCTGTAGTTAAGCCGATTGGCTCAATGTTTGTAGGTGCTGAAATTTTCGGACACGTTTTTGACGGAATGAGCGACGCTGACCTTAGCGGAGATTACACATTCTGGAACTTTGGTTTTGGCTACGAATTAGGCAACTCGTCTGTTATATCTCTCGGTTTCGGCGGCAACTTTGAAACCAACGACGCATTGAATATGTCTCTCGGATTTACTTTCACTCTCGGCGGAAGATAATCTAAGATAATATTTCAGACAGTAAAAATAAAAAGAGAGGTGTGAAAACGCCTCTCTTTTTTGTTTTAAGAAGCAATATTTTCAACATTCTTACACACTTTACTTGCGGCAAATAATATTTTCCGCGCAATTATTTAATTATTACTCAAAATCTGAGGTTGCTCAGTGAAAGGTTTTTATGAAAAAGATTATTTTTGCATTATTATTTGCAGGGATTGTATGCGCAACGCAAGCGGGCGGCACCAGACATCCGTTTCAAACGCAAGACGCGCAAACGCTCAAAGGCGGTTCAATCGCTGTTGACGCAAGATTTGGGATGTCTCATCTCGGCGGTCCCGGAGACGTGGTGTTAAGTTTGTCTAATATTGCCGCTTATTACGGCATAAACGACAGATTAGAGGTCGGACTTTCTGTCTTGGGTTGGGGTATTCCTACCGACGACGACGACAAAATATGGTTTAAACCGATGGAGCTTCACGCAAAACTCGGGATTATTTCCGACTTATTGGCGCTTGAATTGAATATGCCGTGGAACTTTACAAGTAGCAGACGCGCAGACAAAGACAGAGGTTTTGAACTTGACGGGCGCGCAATTCTTTCTATTATGATGTTTAACGCAAATATCGGTTTTGACGTAATGAACCTTGGCGAAACTTCCGGTAATTTCATTTATGGCTTGGGAGTAGTTCCGTCTGTCGGTCCCGCTTTTGTCGGCGCTGAATTTACAGGAAACAGTTCGGGCGACTACGGCTGGGGAATAGGCGCAGGTATTGACGTCAGAATCCTTCGACTTTCTTTAGGCTTTGGCGGTAATTTTGAAACTAACGAAGCTTTGGGCTGGTCTCTCGGTCTCAGAGTAGCTTTCGGCGGTAAATAATTTGCGAAATCAGCGTAAGGGCGGGTTTGAAACCCGCCCCTACAGATGGCGACGATATTTGGGCGAATGATTATTCGCCCTATTTTATTTATTTGCACTCTTATTATTTATTTAAACAACTGTAAAAACCTGTCTTCGTAGAGTTCGAATATGTTCCATCTGTCCAGCTCTTTTTTTAGAGAATTCGCCTTACCGCGGTCTCCCTGCGCATCCTGAAACATACGCTCTATTTTCTCCATAATCGTCTGCGGAATAGTGTCTGTGTTTGGCGCGCCGTCCGATTGAACTCCCCACAAACCGTCCCCCGCAGGATTAAAAGGAAGCCCCGACATTTGCTCCAAATTCCCGAAGATTGAGCCCGAAAATTGACGAATTCGCTCTTCGATTGCGCTGAATTGACTGTCGGTTATCGAAATACTTTCGTTGATTTCGGTTTTGTCGATGTCTATATTCAGTAAATCTTCCACCAATTCTATAATCTTCAGCGAAGTTTTCGGGTAATTTAAGTTCGTCGCAAAAAGCGGAATTGTTCCCAAAAGGCAACCCGCCTCTATTGAGTGCGACTTGGCAATCCCCAAAAGCACGCCGTTAAGCCCTGCGATATATCCCTCGGTCATAGATTGCACGCCTAACGACTGAAATTCCGCCAAAAGATCATTGCTTGTGAATGCGCCGTAAATATGCGCGGCGGTTTTGTGCGAAATATTCTGCGGAAGCGCCGCGGTTGTGTAAGCGCGCCCTACGCCGACGTCCGCGGCAAATCTCATAAGCGATTTTGTTATGGCAAGCCCTTCTTTCCCCATTATCTGCGCGTCCGACTCAAAAATAAGCAAATCGGGACGCTGGCAGTAATAAATTCGGGAGGTCGGCAATCTCGGAAGTTCGGCAATTCCGTTGCGCACCATAATCGCGTCGGGTATAAAATACGGCGCCATATCAATTTCGGCGATTGGCTGCGCGCCCATTTTGCTTCTTAAATAGTTGGTTGCGATAAGTCCCACGTTTCCCATCCCGGGCCACGAAGCAATAAGTGTAGGCGGAGTTTCAAATTTTACATTCTGAAATATTCTCATAAATTCTCCTTATTACATAATAAATATAATATCCGCGAATTGCCGAGTGCGCATTTCAGGAAAAATTTACAAAATTTCAGCAATTTATACAAAATTTCCCCACTTTAATTTCGCAAATATTATATTCTGTGAAAAAAAATGCTCGCGCAGTAAATTTCACTGCGAAAGAGTGTGAAAAAAAACACATGAAAGGTGAGGGATGATACCGAAAGCGACTATTGAACGGCTTTGTGTTATACATAATTTGCTTGAACAAATAATGCTCAACGGCGACAATGGTGTGTGCATATCGCACGTTTCATCAACCAGAATAGGCGAGATTATCGGCGTTCCGTCGCATACGGTTCGCAAAGACATCAATTTTCTGGAAGGTATAGGACAGCTCGGAAAAGGGTATTCGGTTAAAGAATTGCGAGCGCTTATCGCTGAAAAGCTTGGGCTTAAAAAACGGAAAGCGGCGGTTATCGGGCTTGGAAAAGTCGGCACTGCCATTATGGAATACGAAAAATTCTTGTCGGCGGACATAGAAATCGTAGCGGGATTTGACTCTACAAACAAAATTGACACGACAAAATCTGCAATTCCGCTTTTCCCGTCGCTCGAAATCAGCGAAATTGTTAAGCAAAAAGGCATAGAAATCGCGTTTTTGACATCGTCGCCCGAATCGGCAAAGACCTGTTTTGAGCGGCTTGAGACGGGCGGGGTTAAGTCGATTTTGAACTTTACGCCTACTTTTTTAACGAGCGAAAAAATCCATATCCGCAATATAGATTTGGTTTTGGAAAGCACGATTTTGTCGGCTATGATGGGGCTTGACGAACTCGAATTAAGCAATAAACAACAATAAAACAAACATAAAACTTTTGAAAGGAGTTTTACAATGGCAAGAGTATTGAATTTTTCGGCGGGACCGGCGCAGTTGCCGCTTGCAGTTCTCGAAAGAGCGGCAAAAGAGATGACGGATTACGGCAACACAGGCACTTCGGTTATGGAGATGAGCCACCGTTCCAAGGCGTTTGAGGGCATTCTTCACAAATCAAAAGACGATTTGCGCAAACTTATGGCTATCCCCGAAAATTACGACATTTTGTATATGCAGGGCGGCGCTTCCACACAATTTGCGGCTGTTCCGCTTAACCTTTTGGGCGACAAAACCGCGGCGGATTACGCTGACACGGGCGCGTGGTCGGACAAAGCGATAAAAGAGGCGAAAAAATATTGCGACGTTAACGTTGTAGCGAGTTCCAAGGCGGAAATTTACAACCACATTCCCGATTTGGACAAGAGCAAATTTAATCCCGAAGCGGCGTATTTTCATTTCACTTGCAACAACACAATTTACGGAACAAAGTGGACAAACTTGCCCGAAGTCGGAAACGTGCCGCTTATAACCGATATGTCGTCGAGTATTTTGAGCGAGCCTGTTGACGTGTCGAAATACGGCGTAATTTATGCTGGCGCGCAGAAAAATATCGGACCTGCAGGGCTTGTTATCGTTATTATCCGCAAAGATTTGCTTGAATTGAGCAAAGAAAAAGCGAAAAAGATGACCCCGACAATGCTCAGATACGACATTTGCGCCGAAAACGACTCTATGTATAACACGCCCCCAACCTATTCCATATATATAGCGGGATTGGTTTTTGAATATTTGCTCGGATTGGGCGGTTTGGACGAAATGAAAAAGCGCAACGTTGCAAAAGCCGACTTGCTTTACGGTTTCTTGGACAACTCCAAGATGTTTAAGGCGACCGTTCGCCCGCAAGACCGTTCTTTGATGAACGTTCCGTTTATAACAGGAAACGAAGAATTGGACGACAAATGCGTAAAAGCGGCGACTGCGGCGGGAATGATTAACCTTAAAGGACACAGAAGCGTAGGCGGATTGCGCGCGTCGATTTACAACGCAATTGATTTGGACGGCGTAAAAACACTCGTTAATTTCCTCGAAAAATTCGAGAAAGAAAACGCATAATTTGTATCTGTAGGGGCAGGTTTCAAACCTGCCCAAATAAAGGCAACGTAAATGGGAATAGTTGGGCGGGTTTGAAACCCGCACCCTACATAAAATAAACAGGTGAAGAAAACACCGAAAGAAAGGGCTAGAAAAATGTATAAAATTCAAACGTTGAACAAGATTTCAACAATTGGTCTTGAAAAACTCCCTCGCGAAAACTACGAGGTTGCGGGCGAAATGGCAAATCCCGACGGAATAATTCTGAGAAGCTTCAAAATGCACGATATGGAAATGCCGAAATCGCTTAAAGCGGTGGCTCGCGCGGGCGCGGGTGTAAACAATATTCCAATCGAAAAATGCACGGAAAAGGGAATTGTGGTTTTCAATACTCCGGGAGCAAACGCAAACGGCGTTAAAGAACTTTGTATTGCGGGAATGCTCATTGCCTCGCGCGACATTGTCGGCGGCGTAAACTGGGTGCATACCCTTAACGGCAAAGGCGAAGAAGTGCCGAATATCGTGGAAAAAGAAAAAGCAAACTTCGGCGGCTACGAAATTCAAGGCAAAACTTTGGGCGTAATCGGACTTGGCGCAATCGGCGTTTTAACGGCAAATGCCGCCGCTAACTTGGGAATGAACGTTATCGGCTACGACCCTTACATCTCGGTGGAAGCGGCTTGGAATTTGTCGTCCAACGTTAAAAGAGCGAACGCGCTCGAAACACTTTTGCGCGAATCTGATTTTATTTCGCTTCATATTCCTTTCATAAACGAAACAAAAGGAATGTTTAACGCCGAAAAATTGTCGCTTTGCAAAGACGGCGTAAAAATTATAAATATGGCGCGCGGCGGACTTGTTGTAAACAAGGATATGAAAGCGGCGCTCGAAAGCGGAAAAGTGGCAAAATACGTCACCGATTTCCCCGACGAAGAAGTGATTACCTACAAAAACGTAATTCCGCTTCCTCACATCGGCGCTTCCACAGAGGAGTCGGAAGACAACTGCGCAATTATGGCGGCAAATCAACTTCGCGACTACTTGGAAAACGGAAACATCAAAAATTCCGTAAATTTCCCAGCAGTTTCGGTTGACAGAAACCCTGCAAACACGCGTATTACCATAGCAAACAAAGACGTTCCGAATATGGTCGGACAAATTTCGACCACGCTTGCCGCGGCGGGAATAAATATCTGCGAAATGGTAAACAAAAACCGCGACGGTATTGCATACAACATTATCGACACCAATTCCAAAGTCGGCGACGATATTGTAGCAAAAATTTCGGCAATCGACGGAGTTATTGCGGTCAGAGTGATTTAAAGCCTATCGCCGTAGGGGCAGGTTTCAAACCTGCCCTTACAAAAATCACAAATCGAAAAACAGATAATTTAAGTTAAAAAAGAGTGGGAATTTCTCGCTCTTTTTTTATTGCCAAACATCATTTTTCGACAAAATTAAAAAAAATGGCTGGCGACCGTCGCCCAAATAGTATTTTACCCACGATTTTTGGAGAGATGTCCGAGTTGGTCGAAGGAGCACGCCTGGAAAGTGTGTGTATGGGCAACTGTACCAAGGGTTCGAATCCCTTTCTCTCCGCCACTTTTAGAGTTGGGTCCCGCGCAATTGAATCTTGTGAACCCCGCCAGATTCGGAAGGAAGCAACGGTAAGCAATGTATTTGGTGTGCCGCGGATAACTCAGCTCTTTTTTAGGAAAATTATAAATTTATGAAAAATAAAAACTTAGCAACAATTTCTTTCGATGATTTTTCGTTGGTTTTGCTTAAGAACGGCGAAAAGTTTGCTTTCCCTATATCTTGCGCAAAAAAAGGACGAGGCGAAAAGAGCGGCTCCAATAAAACCCCGCGCGGAATGTTTGAAATTCACAAAAAAATCGGCAAAGGAGCCGAAATCGGCGCGGTATTCAAGTCCCGCAAACAAACAGGCGAGGTCTGGAAAAGCGGCGACATATACAAAGAAAATGCAATCACAAGCAGAATTTTATGGCTTTCGGGGCTCGAAAAACACAACGAAAACACGCAATCGCGATACGTATATATTCACGGCACGGACAAAGAAAACGAGGTCGGCAAAAGTCATTTTTCGCACGGCTGTATCGTAATGAAAAACGAAGATGTAATAAAACTTTTTGATTTAATGAAAGCGGGTGATTATGTCTTTATTTATTGACGAAAAAGAGATAAATTCCTTTCATTTCGTCGGAATTTTGGGCATAGGAATGAGCGCGATTGCCCAATACTTGGTAAAAGACTGCGTAATCAGCGGAAGCGACAGGTCTGTGAATGGCAACAGCGAAGACGAAATCATACTGAAATCACAGGGAATTTCGCTGTTCTTGCAAGACGGAAGTGGAATTTCACCTAAAACTCAAGCGCTTGTAGTTTCGACGGCAATAGAAAACGATAATCCCGACATAAAAAAAGCAAACGAACTGAATATCCCGATTCTTCACAGAAGCGAAGTTTTGGCGGCGATTGTAAAAAAACACCGCACAATTTCGATTACGGGAACGAGCGGAAAAAGCTCGGTCTCGGCAATGATTTTTCACATTTTGGACTTTGCGGGTAAAAAACCGTCGTTTATCGGTGGCGCAAACCTACACTCTCTGCGAGGAACAACTGTAGGGGCGTATTGCATACGCCCAAAAACCGCTGCCAATGGGCGTATGCAATACGCCCCTACATTAGGCAACGCGTTCAGAGGCGACGGTGAATTTTTGGTGATTGAAGCCGACGAAAGCGACGGAACGGTTGTGCGATATTTCCCCGAAATTTCGGTTTTGCTGAATATTTCCCGCGACCACAAAGAAGTCGGCGAAGTTGTAGATTTGCTGAAAACCGCTTCCGCTCAATCAAAACTAACGATTTTCAATAAAGATGACGAGCATTTTACAGATTTTAACGGTAAAACATTCGGATTTTCGCGAGAAGCGGATTATTTTCCGATAAGATACAGTTGCGCTGAGAATTCTTCGACGTTTACATATTGCGATTGCGGTAAGGGTGGGTTTAAAACCCACCCCTACGGAGATGGTGCAAGTACGGGCGAAAAATGTTTCGCCCCTACGCAAAACACAACATTTGTGCTAAATTTTACGGGGGAACATACCATAAAAAACGCACTTGCGGCGCTTGCTGTTTGCAAAGAATTGGGAATTGACGAAAAAACTATCGCCGAAGCGCTTGCGACTTACAGTGGAATTGCCAGAAGATTTGACAAATACCCTGCTTCAAAAAACATACTCGTAATTGACGATTATGCGCACAATCCCGACAAAATATCGGCGGCAATATCAGCCGCCAAGATGCGGAAAACGCCGCTTTCGGTGGTGTTTCAGCCGCACGGTTTTGGACCGCTTAAATTTATGTTCGACGACTTAAAAACAATGTTTTCCGAATATATCGGCGAAAATGACAAACTGTATTTGCTTCCCACATTTTATGCAGGCGGAACAGCTGATACAAGCACAGACAGCGACAAACTCGCCGACGAATTAGGCGATAAAAACCGCTTTGTTTTTGTCGAAAATCGCGAAAAATTAACTGAAATACTGAAAAAAGAAGTAAAAGAAAACGAAACTATTTTAATATGCGGCGCGCGCGACAATTCGCTTGCCGTTTTTGCGAAAGACTTAGCGGAAAGTTTGTAAAAATGTCAGTCGCGCCAAAAAAACAATTCGGACAGAATTTCTTAATTTCGCAATTTCATATCGACAAAATCATTGAAGCTGTCGAAGCTAAAGCAGGCGATACGCTTATCGAAATCGGTCCCGGAAAAGGCGCGCTGTCTAAAAAACTTATCGACAAAAACTTCAACTTTATTATGATTGACGCAGACCGTGATATGGTTGAGCATATAAAAACCGAATTTGGCGAGCGTGAAAACTACAAAATTTTCAACGCCGACGCGGTAAAATTCGATTATTCGCAAATAGACGGCGATTTTTTTGTCGTGGGAAATTTGCCGTATAATGTCGGCAATCTGATAATTAAACGCCTGCTTTTTGAAAGTCCGCGATTAAAGTCGATTGTTTGTATGCTTCAAAAAGAAGTAGCCGACAGAATTTGCGCCACACCAAAGGGAAAAGACATTGGCTTTTTGTCGATTTTGTGCCAATATTTCGCCGATATAAAAAAAGTGTGCGTTGTTCCGCCCGGCGCGTTTTTCCCTGCGCCGAAAATACAGTCCGCCGTAATAAAATTAGATATAAATCCGCAGAAAACTTCCCGTATTCCTCGCGACAAATGGGAGAATTTCTTCGCATTTGTAAGTTTGGGCTATTCGCAGAGACGTAAAAAACTGCTCAATGTTATTTCCGATGAATTTTCGTCCAAAGAAGTGGCAAAAGTCGCTTTTGAAAAGCAAGGTTTTGACGAAAATATTCGCGCAGAAGAGTTGAGTGATGAGGATTGGGTTGGGTTGTATGGCGCGAAGAAGATTGGTTTGTAGCAATGTGTGTGGAAAACAATATTACCTCACAAGGCAGAACAATGGACTTTGCAATAGAAAACCTGAAAGAAGCGTTGGCATTGTATTATGAAGATTAAAAACAGGCAAACCTATAAAGATTTGCCTGTTTTAATTTTATCCCAAATTCGCCCGCAGTTTCTCCAAGGTCTCCAACACATTCGCATACTTCGCCTTTTCCGCTTCTATCACTTTCGGCGGGGCTTTTTGGGTGAACTCTTCGTTGTTCAGGCGGGCTTCAAAACCTTTGGCGGCGTTTTCGAGGCGGGTGATTTCTTTGGCAATTTTTTCTTTTTCGGCTTCCAAGTCCACCAAGCCATCCAAAATTACGTAAATTTCGGTTTTGTTTATTACGTTTTGTCCTGCAAAAGACGGTTTTTGCGCTTTTCGCGAAATGATAAGATTATCTGTTTTAACGAAGTATTTTATCAAATGGTCGCACGACTTTAAAAAATTTTCTTTGAGGTCGTCAAACGGAATGATTACCACCGAGACCTTTTTTTCGGGCGGAACGTTGTTTTCGCTCCTTATTGTTCGCAACCCTGTAATTATTTCTCGCAAAAAATCAAGAAAACCACCTTCCTCTTGAGGAAGTATTCGTAGATCATTATCATCAAATATTGGAAATTTCTCAAGCATAATCGAATTGCCATTAATTTCGCTGTTTTGCACTTTTTCGCGCAAATGTTGCCAAATTTCTTCGGTTACAAACGGCATAAAGGGGTGCAGAAGTTTTAGGATTACCGAAAGCGTGTAAGAAGCACAGTTAAAAGCATTTTCTCTAATTTCGTCTCTTTCAACCGTAAAAGGCTTGCCGTTGGGAATGTAAGGCTCAGGTCTATAAAAATCATCTTTTTTCGCCTCAATATACCAATCGCAAAAATCTTTCCATATAAAGTCATAAAGAATATGGCTCGCTTCGTTAAAACGATATTTGTCGAGTGCACTACGCACGTTTATAACTGTTATAATGAGACGACTGATTATCCAGTTGTCTTCTGGTTTTAACCGCTCTTTTGGCGGCAAATTATCGAATTTTAACGGATTTTCAATATTCGAAATCAAAAATCTTGAGGCGTTCCACAATTTATTTGCGAAATTTCGTCCGATGTCGAAACTGTCTTCTCCTATGAATATGTCTGTTCCTGCGGCAGTGTTCATCATCATTGAAAAACGAAGCGAATCCGCGCCGTGAGAGGCGATTATTTTGAGCGGGTCGATTATGTTTCCGAGTGATTTGCTCATTTTTCTGCCTGTTTTGTCGCGCACCATTCCGTGCAAAATAACGTCGCTGAACGGGACTTCTTTTGTGAAATACAAACTTGCCATAACCATTCTTGCAACCCAGAAAAACAAGATGTCGTATGCGGTCGCCAAGACACTCGTCGGAAAGAATTTCTTCAAGTCGTCCGTGTTCATATCTCCGCCCCAGCCCATTGTCGTAAAGGGCCAAAGCCACGACGAAAACCAAGTGTCCAAAACGTCGTTTTCTTGATTTAGTTTTGCGCTTTTGCACTTCGGACAGTCCGTCGGGTCGGTTTCGCTTACGATAATTTCGCCGCAATCTTGGCAATACCAAACGGGAATGCGATGTCCCCACCAAATTTGGCGCGAAATACACCAATCGCGAATGTTTTCCATCCAATCGGCATAGATTTTTTTCCAGCGGTCGGGGTGAAATTTTACGTCTTCCTTAAGCGCGGCTTCAAGCGATTTTTCGGCGAGCGGCTTCATTTTTACGAACCATTGGTCGCTGTAATACGGCTCGATAACGGTGTCGCAACGATAGCAATGTCCGACTTTATTTTCGTGTTTTTCTATTTTTTCGAGCAAGCCAAGTTCCTCAAATTTTTCTACGATTTTTTTGCGCGCTTCAAATCTGTCGAGCCCGATGTATTCCGCGGGAATTTCGCCCGACATTTTTCCGCCCTCGTCCATAATTACAACGGGAACAAAATTGTGCCGAAGCCCCATCTGAAAGTCGTTTGGGTCGTGCGCAGGAGTGATTTTTACCGCGCCCGTTCCGAATTCTTTTTTAACGTAATCGTCCGAAATCAGCGGAATTTCGCGGTTTTGTATGGGCAACATCAGTTTTTTGCCGATTAAATCCTTGTATCGCTCGTCTTTGGGATTGACCGCAACGGCAACGTCCCCGAGCATTGTTTCGGGACGGGTGGTCGCGACAACAACATATTCTGCGCTTCGGTCGTTGAGCGGAGCCGAAACGGCAAATGGATACCTAAAATACCACAAATTGCCCTCTTTATCTTGGTGTTCTACCTCGTCGTCGGCGAGGGCGGTGCGGCATCTGGGGCACCAGTTTACGATGTATTTTCCGCGATAAATCATTTTGTCTTCGTATAATTTAACGAAAACTTTGCGGACGGCTTTCGACAAGCCCTCGTCCATTGTAAATCTTTCGCGCGACCAATCGCAGGAACTTCCGAGTTTGCGAAGTTGCGTTGTTATGGTTTTGTGATATTCTTCTTTCCACTCCCAGACCTTTTCGACAAATTTTTCTCGCCCGATTTTATGACGACTGCTGCCCTCTTTGGAAAGTTTCTTTTCGACGACGTTTTGCGTGGCAATGCCTGCGTGGTCGGTGCCGGGTATCCAGAGCGTTTCAAAACCGTCCATTCGTTTGTAGCGGGTCAAAATATCCTGAATTGTGTTGTTCAGAGCGTGTCCCATGTGCAAAATCCCTGTGACATTCGGCGGCGGAATAACTATTGAAAACGCAGGTTTATTTGATTGAGCATTTGCGATAAAATACCCGTTTTTTTCCCATTCTTCGTAAATTCTCTGCTCGACGTTTATCGGCGAATATTGTTTTTCCATTTTGATAACTCCTTAATTAGGGCGCATACTTTGGTTTTCGATTTATTTTCTGAGGGAAAATACTATTTGGCGAGCAAAAATCGAGGTTAATACGCCAATTTCCTGTAATATAAAATTTTTTCTTTAACTTTTTTCAAAAAATCACAGAAAATTCCGCCAAACGCTTATAGCAAATAGTATATTCACGACATAATTTTTGCAAATCGGGTAGAAATGCCCGATTTTTTGTATCTTAATTCGGGGCAAATGATGAAACTTGACGAAAAAGTTATTGAGGAAATTGAAAAAATCGTAGTAGGTTGCAACGCGGAACTCTTCGATATTAAATACTTTTTTTCGGGAAAAACGGCAATTTTGCGAATTTTTGCCGACACTCCTAACCGCATAACGCTTGACGAATGCTCCGAAATCAGCAGAAAAGTCTCGGATTATCTCGACGAAATCGATTTCTCAAACGGCGCATATACGCTCGAAGTTTCGTCGCCGGGGATTACGCGAGTACTCGAAAGCGTAAAGGATTTTGAGCGGGTAATCGGCAAAGATGTTAGCGTTCGATACAAAGACGACGACAAAAAATCGCGGAAAAAAGTGGGCGTATTAAAATCGGCAAGCGCGGAAAAACTTGTGTTTGAGGACGGCGAAGAAGTAAAATTCGGCGCAATATTAAACGGAAAATTAACAATAAATATATAAAAGGAGCGTGTTTTGGCAAAGAAAGACAAAGAACTTAAAAAAGGTATTGAACTTGCCACATTTTTGGCGGAGTTGGGAAAGGATACAAAGGCGTTTAACCCCGATAAGGGTGCGAGTTTGAGCCGCGTGTTGGAACTGCTTGAAGAATCGTTGGCGACAGTGGTGCAGAAATCTCTCGAAGACAAGCCTGCCGTTTCCGTCAAAATTAACAAAAACACGGGCGAAATTGTCGCTTATTCTTATTTGACCGTTGTCGGCGACGAGGATATGACCGACCCGTACACCCAAATTACCGTAAGCGAAGCAAAAGAAGAATACGACAGCGCCGCCGAAGTAGGCGACGAAGTTATTTTGGACGACGATTTGGATGTAAGCCAATTCGGAAGAATGGCGATGTTGCACACCAAACAGCTCCTTTCGCAAAAGGTTAAAGACAGCGAACGCGAAAAAATCAAAGAAGAATTTTCGACAAGAATGGGCGAATTGGTTTCGGGCGACGTTCGGGCTATCGAAAAAGGCAACATTGTTATCGACCTCGGAAAAACAGACGCGATACTGCCGAGAAATCAGCAGATTAAGGGCGACAGATACTCGCAGGGCGACAGAGTTAAGGCGGTTATTCACGACGTAAAAGACAGCACAAAAGGCGCGCAGGTTATCCTTTCGCGCACAACGCCGACGTTCTTACAACGCCTTTTGGAAGTGGAAATTCCCGAAATTTACCAAAAGACAATTCGTATCGTGAAAATAGAAAGAAATCCCGGTTTCAGAGCAAAAGTTGCGCTCGAAACAAGCGATTCGCGAGTTGACCCCGTGGGCGCGTGTTTGGGTATGCGCGGAAGCCGTATTCAGACCATCGTTCGCGAACTTGCAAACGAGAGAATTGACGTTTTTGTCTGGGAAGACGACGTTGTAAAACTCGCAAGAAAAGTGCTTGCTTCGGCAAAAATTTCAAATGTAATGCCTGTAGGCGAAAAGAAAGTGGTTTTGGTTGTTCCCGACGAAGAACTTGCAAAAGCTATCGGAAAAGACGGTTCTAACATTAAACTTACCTCAAGATTTTTGGACAGAGAAGTGCTTATTTACGGCGAGGACGAATTTGACGACTTGAGCGAAGAAGAAAGAGCAAAAATTCTCTCGCCAAGAGGAGACGACATTGAAATGGTTGACGCCGACGACGTTATTTTTAACGAAAATTCGGACAACGACGAAACTCACGAGACAGGTGTTGCAAACAATGACGAAAATTCGCTCGGCGCGCAACTCGTGGAAAACGGTGCGGCAAAAGCGCTTGACGACTTAGCCGCCGAAAAATGAGAAAAGAAAGATGAGAAAATTATATGGCAATAGTAAAAGTGTCTCAATTGGCAAAAGAAATGGGTTTGCATACCGATGCAGCCATTTCTATGCTACATAAACTCGGACACGCAGAAATTAAGGCGCACAATTCGACTATCGACGACTCCGTAAAGTCCCAAATTTTGGAAAAAATGAAAGAAGGCGCGGAAATAGCGAAGCAGAGATTTGCTAATTTTGAAAGCCGCGCCGAAAAAAGAAAAGCGTTTATACCGCCCGCAGGCGAAAAAAGCGCCAATTCGTCAACAAAACCGTCGGAAGGCGGCGCTCGTCCTCCGAAACAGCAAGAAGACGGCGAAAATCGTGCGCTGAAATTATTTCAAGGCGGAGGTTTCGGCAACGAGGTTAATCGCGACCGAAACAGAAATCGAGGCGGCGAAAATCGTGGACGCGGACAAGGCGAAAACAGAGGCGAAAGAAATGACAGGGGCGACAGAGGCGGCGAAAAAAGAGATTTCGGAGACAGAAAACCATTTGGAGACCGTCCTTTCGGCGACAGGCAAGGCGCTCCCCGCGGAGACAGACCACACTTCGGCGGACAAGGCGAAAACAGAGACGGTCGCCCTCCGCGTCAGTTTGGCGACAGACCCGACAGACCACAAGGAGACAGACCATATCAACCGCGTGGCGACAGACCGTTTGGCGGCGCGCCAAGAGAAGGCGGAAATTCATTCGGCGGTCAAAGAGACGGCGGCGGACGCGGAGGTTTCGGAAATCGCGACGGACAAGGCGGCGGTCAGCGCACAAACTTCGGAGACAGAAAACCTTTTGGAGACAGAGGTGAAAGAAGAGATTTCGGCGCGCCAAGAGACAGTGGCAACAACGTAATCGACGCGGCGCTCGCAAAAGAATTAGCGGACAAACAAGCGCTTCTGCAAACCAACGAAGACAGCGGCAACAGAAAAAAGAAAAGCAACAACAAAAAAAGTTCCGCAAAAGACAAATTCGAGAGACGCAAAGAGCAAGAAATCGAAATGAAAGCAAATGTCCGCAAAATCACCAATAAAATAGACAGCGGAAGCAAAGGCAAAAAGAAATACAAAAAAGAACGTAGCGAAGACGGCGAACTCGAAGAAGAAAGCAACATAATTCAAGTCAGCGAATTCATAACAGTGGCGGACTTTGCGAAAGAAGTAGATGAAGAACCATCTACAGTCATTGCAAAATGTATAGATTTAGGGCTTTGGGTCACAGTAAATCAGCGGATTGACTTTTCGACCATCCAACTTTTAGCGGAAGAATTTGGCTTTGAAGCGCAATTGTCGGAAGAATTTGAAGAGCAAGAAAGCGAAGAAAGTGAAGAAAATCAATACGAAGCGCACCCCTGCCCGCCGGTCGTTACGGTTATGGGACACGTTGACCACGGGAAAACCTCGCTTTTGGACTACATTCGTAAAACAAACATAATACAAGGCGAATCGGGCGGAATTACTCAGCATATAGCGGCGTATTCGGTAAAAACAAAACACGGCTATGTTACATTTTTGGACACTCCCGGACACGAAGCGTTTGCGGCAATGCGCGCTCGCGGCTCGCAGATTACCGACGTTGTGGTGCTCGTTGTAGCGGCGGACTCAAGCGTTATGCCGCAGACAAAAGAGGCGATTGACCACGCAAAAGCGGCGGGAGTTCCGATAGTTGTAGCTATAAACAAAATTGACCTTCCCACGGCAAACCCCGACAAAATAAAAGGCGAGCTTGCAAATTACGGCGTTTTGGTGGAAAGCTACGGCGGACAGGTGCAAAGCGTAGAAATCTCCGCAAAAAAAGGACAAGGCGTAGATGATTTGCTCGACCTTTTGGCATTAGAAACAGGAATGCTCGACCTTAAAGCGCCCATTGAAGGAAACGCAAAAGGCGTCGTTATAGAATCCGAACTCGACAAAGGAAAAGGCGCGCTTGCGACCGTTCTTATTCAGTCGGGAACGCTCAGAAAAGGCGATGTGTTTTACACGGGCGTTCACAGCGGAAAAGTGCGCGAAATGCTCAACGAACAAGGGCAGAAAATCAAGGAAGTAAAACCGGGACACCCCGCGGTGGTCCTTGGACTTTCGGGAACTCCGCAGGCGGGCGACAACTTCAGAGTGTGCAAAACCGAAAAAGAAGCGCGCGAAATTGCGGCGAAACGTCGTCTTGCGGAAAAAGAGCGCGAACTGAGAAATATGCAGAACGTGGTATCTTTGGCAAACCTTTCGCAGAAAATTAAAGACGGGAAAATGCTTGCGCTTAACCTCATAGTTCGCGGCGACGTGGACGGTTCGGTGGAAGTGGTTGCGGGTGAATTGCAGAAACTTTCGACCGATGAAATTAAGGTTAATATAATCCTTAAAGGCGTTGGCGGAATTAAGGAAACCGACATTATGCTTGCGCGCGCTTCGGGTGCGATAATAATAGGATTTAACATAAATCCCAACCCGAAAATTAAGGCGAGCGCAGACAATTCGGGCGTTGAAATTAAGACGTTCCGCGTAATTTACGAGCTCATAGACCAAGTAAGAGCGGCAATGATAGGAATGCTTGCGCCCGACATAAAAGAAGAGGTTATCGGACAAGTGGAAATTCGCGAAGTGTTCAAAATTCCCAAAATCGGAATTGTGGCGGGTTGCTACGTTCTGGAAGGAAAAATCGAGCGCGGCGCATTGGCGCGGCAAATTCGCGACGACATCGAAATTTCTCACACTAAAATCGACACGCTTCAGCGATTTAAAGACCAAGTTAAGGACGTTGCGGCAGGATTTGACTGCGGCTTAACGCTTACAAAAGTGTCCGATTATCGAATTGGCGACCGAATTGAAGTGTATAAGAACGTAGAAATTAAACGTAAGAGCTTGGAGCGGTAAAATGCCTCAGAATTCTTGGTACGGAGAGCGAACGAGCGAAAATTTAAGACGCGAGATTTTGTGGGTCGTTGCAAATGAAATGAACGACCCGCGACTTGCGGCGGCTATGATAACCATTCCAAGCATAAATCTTGCCAAGGATAACCGAAACGCCACTGTTTTTGTATCGATTATGACAAGCGACGTCGAACGGAATGCGATAATAAAAGCTTTGAATTACGCGGCGGGATTCATTCAGACCACTGCCGCCAAAAGAGTGAAAATGCGCCATTTCCCGAAACTGTTTTTTAAGTTGGACAAATCATTTGAACACAGCAGTAAAATAGACGAAATTTTGGAGAGGGTAAAAGATGACTTGGAGTGATTTAACGCAAATCGTCGAGCAAAACCATTCTTTTTTGATTTGCGCGCACGAAAATCCCGACGGCGACAGCATAGGCTCGCAGTTGGCGTTTTACAAATATCTGAAAAATCTCGGCAAAGAAACGGTTATCTGCAATAAAGACAAAACGCCGAAAAAACTTTCCTTTTTGCCGAATTCCGATACTATATCCAATAAATTACCGAAAAAGAAATTTGACGTTTTGCTTATTTTGGATTGTTCTAATCAGCATAGACCGAATATTGAAAACCTTACAAGTTTTGCGCCGAAACTTGTAAATATCGACCACCACCGCGACAATAAAAGTTATGGCGACCTTAATTTTGTTGACGGAAACAGTGCGGCGACCTGCCTTATTTTATACGAATATTTTAAGCAAACAGACGTAAATATAGACGCCGATAGGGCAAATTGTCTGCTGGCGGGAATTTTGACTGACACAGGCAGATTTGAATTCAACAACGCCGACGGTTCGCTTTATTTGGTCGCCAATGATTTGGTGAAATTCGGCGCCGACAACGGAAAACTTTTCAAAAAAATATACGCCGAAAGCAGTCCTGCCGACCTTAAAGTTCGCGCAAAAGTTTGGGGAACGCTTGAATTTTTCGCAAACGGCAAAATAAGCGTTATTTCGATGCACAAAAAACTAATAACCGATTTAGGCGCAGACACTTCGGCAACCGAAGGACTTTCAAACGAAGTTATGGGTTGCGAGGGCGTGGAAGTCGGAATTTTTGCTAAATACGACAAGCAAGAAGTGCGCTTTTCGCTTCGTTCCGCAGGTAAAATTGACGTCGGCGAAATTGCGGCGGAATATCCTGTCGGCGGCGGGCATAAGTTTGCGGCGGGTTGCACTGCCAAAAAGGTAGGTCTCAGAGAAGCTATTGACGCAATTGTTGATAAGATTTCTCTACGGTTTCCTGCGATTTCGTAAGTAATCTTCCGGTTGTCTCGAAATCTTTAGGACAAATCGCGGGCAAAATACTGATTTTCACATCGACTTTTTCGCTAAACTTAAAACTTTCGCCGCTTTTGCTCATAATCGGTTTTGAATAATGAATTACAAGCGGAAGTATTGCGGTATCCGTATCTTTTGCGATTTTGAACGCAAGAGATTGAAATTTTTTGATTTTGCCGTCTAAACTTCGCGTGCCTTCGGGAAAAACGCAGATAGTTTCGCCGCGCTCAATCAATTTGCGGATTTTTTTGTCCGCCTCCGCAACGCCTTTTGTCGTAGGCTTTAAACTTACAAAATCAAAAAGTAATGCTACCCAAGTAAAAAGCGGATTAAATTTATACGACGACTTTATCAGCGGAATGCTCGGAATATGTCCCATAACAATAAATCCGTCGAAAAAACTTTGGTGGTTAGAAATAAGAATGGCATTTTTTCGGATATTTTCAAGTCCTGTGATTTGAGTAATTTCGAGAACGCCGAAAAATTTAAGCGCGTCGCTCACCGCCCATTTCATATATTTGGAAAGTTGCGCGGAAAAAACTTTTTTATGCTTTCCGAAAGGCAAAAACAGCAAAGAAACAGGAACGGCGAAGAGCAAAAAAATCCCGCCTGTAAAAATGTATGCCAAAAGTATAAAAAGTGATTTGAGTATTCCGAACATTTCGTTTTCTCCGTTTTTTAAGCTTAATATAATTTATTTCTGCCCGTCAATTTGCGAATTCCGAAAAATTTAAGAAAAAACACAAAAAAATCCCATTCGGCAACGGGAAAATATTATTTTAGCCTCGCATATATTTCTTAATATGCTTATTCAAAATTATCGGAGTGTAGCGCAGCCTGGTAGCGCACCACGTTCGGGACGTGGGGGTCGGAGGTTCAAATCCTCTCACTCCGACCATAAATAAACAACTGTAATTATAGCGGGAAAAAGTGAAAACTGTAAAAATTATTTTTGTAATTATCATATTTATCGCGCTTACAGTAATTACCGCGACGTGTTTTTTATTGTTTTCGAGTTTTGGACAACAGAAAATCATTTCTATTGTCAATACAAAAATAGACGGAGAAATCGCCGTTGAAAAATTGTCGCTGAACTTTTTTGAATTTTCCGTCAAAATAAAAAACGCGAGTTTTTCTATGCCCGAAAACGGAATGTTCGCCTCGCTTGAAAGCCTTAGAGCCGCCGTAGATTTTAACGCTCTTGTAAGAAACAGAAAAATAATTGTTAAGTATTTGGAAATTGACAACCCCGCGCTAAATTTAGAATTACACGACAACGAAGAAGAAAAAAACGACGACTTTGATTTGGAAGATTTTCTTAATACGGGAGTTTTCGACTTATTGGCAAAAAGAGTAGAAATAAAAAACGCCCAAATTACGCTTAAAAAAGAAGAGGAACTTTCGCTTTTTGCCTCCGAACTTAATTTACTTGCCCAAAACATTGATTTACGGGAATTATCGCTCGACTTGCAAGTTAATTCCAACAAAATCTTACTGAAAACGGATACGCTGAATGTTGCTTTAGACGCGCTTTCGCTTAAAATAAGCGGCTCGCCCAAAAGCATAAACCTGAAAGAAATTTTTGTCGTAAGTTCCGTCAAAGATACGATACAGCTTTCGGGAAGCGTTGAAAATCCGATAAAACTCGAAAATTTTAAGCTCGATTTAGCGCTAAACTCCTCGCTTAAATCTTTGTCGGAGTATAACCTGCAACTTTTGCCGAAAGAAAATACTTTGAACTTGCGCGCAAAAGTAAATTTAAGCGGCTCGCTTGCAAAACCTACGGCTAATGTCGTAATTGACGTGGACAATATAAGAATTTTCGATGTCTCGGCGAAAGATTTAAGGGCGCAAATTATTCTCGACAGAGAAATATTAAGAATAGACTCTTTGAATGTTCGGGACATAAGCGCCCAAAATTTTGTCGGAGATATTTTTTTGAAAACTCTGATAAACGTCCCGCAGATAGACGATTTTAACGATTTTTCCATTGATAAACTTTCGGGAGTAATCGAAACAAAAGTAAAAGTTAAAGAAACAACAACAAACGAATTATTAAATTTGGCGGCAAAAGCGCAACTCAAAAACTCCGTTGTAAACTTGGATTTTCTTAAAGTAAACGCAAGAAATCTCGATTTGCTCGAAGTCAGGGGAAAATATAACATAGAAAAAGAAATTGTCGCGGCTAATGTTCGGGTTTTTCCGCAAAATATAAACGATTTCAGCGATTTTTTTGAAACGCCTCTTGAAAGCGCGATAATATCCGCCGATATTGCGGTTGCGGGAAGCATAAATTCCCCAAAACTTGACTTTTCGGCGGTCGCGGAAAAAATTAAATTTGAAGATTTTTTTGTGGACAGAATTGAAGTTGCGGGAAATTATTCGGGAACTCTCGGCGCAGGAAGCGGAAATATTTCCGTGAAATCGGACGCTTTGGAAAATCCGTTTCAAAGTATTTCGCAGTTTTTGGCGGAAATTTCGATTAAAGACAGCCTTATAAATCTGGAGAACTTGTCTTTCTTTATTACACCCGACGATATTGTGCAAATTTCGGGAAGCTATAATCTCAACGGCGAATATTCCGTTTTTCTGAGAATTCCCAATCTGAATTTAGAGGAGATTGCGGCAATTTCCGAGCTTGAAGTATCGGGGGTCGGAAAAATTGAGATTTCGGCGGCGGGCAACATAAACGAAGAAATTCCGCTTCCGAAAACCGCAAATATCGCGCTGGAATTTAACGCCTTAAATTATCAGAATTTTAGCGAATTCGGATTTGGAAATTCGCAAAATATTTACGCCGAAATCAAAAACAATAAAATTTTTTTGGCGGCAAACGGTATTATTACAATGAAAAACGACAGCCTTAACAAAATCACTTTTAATGAAAACGGCGAAATAAAACTTTACGATTTTCCCGTAATTTTAATAGAGGAGTGGAAAATAAATCTTTCGGGAGGCGGAAATTTTCTTACGAACGAGTTTTCGTTAAGCGCCAAAACGGAAATTCCACTGAAAAGATTTTCGCCGATGGTCGAGGAGTTTTTGGACTCTTTGGACGGAACGGCGAACATTAACGCCAACGTCGAAATCAGCGCAGACAGAGAAATTCCTAAAATAGAAGCCTTTGTTTTTCTGCAAAATATTTCGGGAAATATAGCTTATTTAGAGCAAAAACTGCATAGTTTTTCAGGAAAAATCACGTATAAAGACGATATTGCAAAAATTGAAGACCTGAGCGGAATGATTGACAACGGCAGGTTTTCGATTGCGGGCATTGTAAATTTGGAGGATATGCAAAACCCTCGCGGAAACATTGACGTTATAATCGAAAGAATACTTGCGAATTATCAGGATATGGGAAGCATTACGGTGGACGGCAAAATTTCGGCGGCGCTTTCGCAAAATTCGGCGAGTGTTAGCGGAAATATCGATATTCTCGACGCAATTTTCTTTCAGGACGTAAACACCAATATTTTTAACGTTTCGGGTATCGCCAACCAAAGAACGGCGTTTGGAAACGTGCGGGAAGAAGCTTCTTTGAGGGCTCGGCAACAATCGAATTTTCCTATAGACCTGAACTTAACCATTCGCCAGCGAGGGGACATTATCGTCGATAACAACTTGGCGTATATGTCGTTGGTTCCCGACATACTTATAGGCGGCACGGCGCAGTTTCCAAGCGTTAGCGGGCGCTTAACCGTTGAAGACGGGGAAATCCATTTTAACAGAAACACATTCCAGATAAGTCAGGGAATTATTGACTTTACCGACCCTTTTTCGGTGCGCCCCGAATTAGACATCGTCGCCGAAACGGAGATAGACGACTACGAAATAACTATGCGAATTTCGGGCGACCCGCAGTCCGAGCTGTTTTTTGAGTTTTCGTCGCAACCCGCGTTGGACGACAACGATATTTTGTCGCTTATATTATTCGGACGGATAGGATTTGAAATGCGCGACGAAATAGCAAACGTTCTTTTGGACAACTTAATGGGCAGAACGGACAGTCGAGACCTCCGAATTTCGTACAGAGACGGCGATATTTCTATGGCGATGACAAGAAATCTGTCGCGAAGACTGTCGCTTGAATATTCGGCGCAAACGGTTGGCGGCGAAGCGGTACAAACGGGAACTGCGACGTTCAGATTGTCGGATTTTCTCAGGTTAAAGGCGTACTCTTCGACTAACGATCAGGCGGGAGTTCAATTGGAGGCGGCGTTTGAAAGGAGAAGGTAGAATGATTAAGTTTTGTTTTGTTGTTTTTTTGCTTTGCTTTTCGGCTTTGGCAGAAGATTACGCACCCGAATTTTGGGTTGTGGAAAGCGTTCGTTTTAAGGGAATTTTCCCGCTTTTTATTTCGGATATAGAACGTCCGCTGAACATCAGGCGCGGCTCGCTTATTAACGACAGCATAATCGAAATCAGGGTTGGGGAACTGAGGCAAATTATGGAAAATCTCGGGCTGAAAAACGTCGAATGCCGCATAGAAGCAGAGAAAAATCCCGAAACGGGAAGCGTAAGCTTAACAATAATTAAAGACCACTCCGAAAACAATATAGTAAGGGCGATACGCTTTGAGGGAAACAGGTATTTCAGCGACCGTCAATTATTTCGCGCTTTTAACGGAAGAAAATACAGAAACCGCCGATTAAACAGGGTGGAACTTCCAAGCGACATAAGAAATTTGCGCGAAAAATATCTTGAACACAATTTCGCGGACGTGGCAATAAGGGATACCGTCGTCCAAACCATAGACGGGCGCAGTGAAATTATTATAAGTGTGGACGAGGGAAGAAAATATAGTTTATCGATAGAAAACAGAGGCGTTTTGAGAAGAGGAGTTATCAGAAACGAATTGGATTTTTCAAATTCCAACCGAAACGACAGAATAATAAGGACGGGCAGAAGAAACCTCGAAAACAAGCTTTTGGGAATGGGATATTACAGCGGAAAACTGGAAATTTCGGATACTACAATAAGCAAAAGAAGGCGCGACGAACGCAGAGTTTCCGTTTGGGTTAAAGCGGGAGACCGGATTTCTTTGGACGAAATAAATTTTAGCGGAAACGAATTTTTTACGGACGAAGAATTATTGCAGATTATGCAATCCGAAGTTAAAGGCAAAAGAATTGCAAGAAGCGGAGAAGGCTCTTTTGTCGCAAGAGTTGTAAGAAACGACGGAGTTTTAATTGAAAACAGGTATTTTGAAAACGGCTTTTTGAACGCCGAAGTAAAAACAACATATCGGCGCGCGGAAAACTCGGCGGTCGTAAACATATCGATAACGGAGGGCGTGCGAACCATAATAAGCAACGCGCCTTTCCCCGATACGCCGTTTAATCCGTCCGCGGTGGATAGTAGCGTTCAGAACAAACGAAACGCTTTGATTGAAGACGGTTTTGCAAACGCCAAAGTAAGCGCGAACCTTGAATTTAGCGCGGATAGTTCGGAGGTGGAAATAAATTTTGACGTCGATAAAGGCGAGCGTATTTTCTTCGGAAACATAGAATTTATCGGAAATTTCAAGACCCGAGACGAATACATAAACAGGTTTTTCAGGATTGAAGAGGGCGACGTTTTTTCTAACAGGGCGCTGTTTGACAACTTAAGGCAAACGCGCAAAATTAACGCGTTTCGCTCGGTTTATTCGATAACGACTCCAAACGGCGATACTAACGATATATCGCTGTTTTTTGAGGAAGTTTATCCGTTTTTGCTGAATTTTTCGGTAGGATACAACAACGAACAACGCGTTTATTCGAGAGTAAAACTAACCAATCGCAATTTTCTGGGATTAAACAAGACATTGTCGGTCGGGGCGGGAATATCGGTAAAAGAATATTATGGAGAAGTGAATTTTACAGACCCGTTTTTCTTCAACGAAAAGCTTTCGTTTAACGCGGATTTATATTCCCGATGGAACGAGGTTATGGAGCGAAAATTTTGGTCGCGGGCAATCGGAAGCGGTTGCGGAATTTCGTTTTCTCCAAACAGCAAGCTTAATTTTGGAATGGGACTAAACTACGAAACAAGATATTTGTACCCGTTCAAAAACTACGCCTACAACGAATTCGATACAAGCGACGTCGTCGATCTTTCGCTTATTAACGAACTGCGGCACGTAGTTTTGATAAGTCCCAACGCAAGCTTTGATTTTCGCGACTCAAAAATCCGTCCGAGAATTGGCGGCGTAATATCGACGCAATTTACCGCTTCGCACGGATTTAATTCGCTTCAGGACGATTTTGTTAAGGCGGAAGCCGACGTGCGATTTTTTCTGCCCGTATCGAAATTTACGACTTTGGCGCTGCGAGGCGCGGGCGGAAAAGCAATGCCCTACGGAAAAAACGACAAGGTTGCAATGGACAGATTATTCAGCATAGGCGGAACAAGAACAGTCCGAGGCTTTCGCGAGGGCGAGTTGTGGCTAACAAACGACGGCTATCCGATTTTGGGATATTCGGCGCTCTATTATTCGGCGGAACTGCGAAGCGCTTTAGGAAACATCGAAATCCCGATTTTCGCCGACTTCGGAACAATAACCGACAAAAACAACGCCGATTTTAAGCCGATAAAATACTCCGTCGGAGGCGGAATAAACTACATCACCCCTATCGGTCCCATAGGGTTATCTTACGCAGTCCCCATAGATAACGAAAGCCGAAAAAGAAACAGCGAAGCAAACAGAACGGGAATACCGGGAGTTATCCATTTTTCGATTGGGTATTCGTTTTAGTTCTCCCTCGCCTCGAAATTCCCTTTTCCTGCAAACACAATAGCAATAAATTTAATGTCGTTTCTGCCGACAAAACGAGGGTCTTTTTTGTATTCCTCTAGTTGAGCAAACGCTTCTGCGAACTTTGCTTCTTTTTCTTTTTCAGCCGTATCGGTTTTTACGTATTTCAACTCAAAAATATACTCGTATTCAACATCGGAAACAGCGTGGTGTCTTTGCAGATAAATATCGCAATATCCGTCCATATTTTCATTTTCGGAAATCGGATGATACAAACTACTGCCAAACAAAATTGCAAGCATCATAACCTTAATATATTTTTCGTCAAAAACCATAAGGTCTCTGTTTGAAAGGCGTTTTAGGTAATTTTCAACGAAATAATTCAAAAACGAATTGTAATCGCCGTCGTAAGCCATACCCTTGCTTGCTTTTGTTATTTCGGAAAAGTCCGTTTCTTTTTGCTCCAAACTCTGAATATAAGAAATCAGATACTCCCAGAAAAGCGTTTTTACGGAATAATTAGGGATTTTGAGCCAAATTTCGCCTCTTTCAAATCCGCCTATCGTCAGCATTCCCAAATAAAACAGCAATGAAATAAAATACTCTTCTTTTTCGAGCTCGTTTTGCGAAAAACGTCCGACTACACTTCCAAAAATCCCGCCGTCCAAAGCGATTGACAGTAATTTTTTTCTGTTGTTTTCGTTTCCTGCAAGCCGTCGCAACCGTCCGTAATCGGTTTTCAGATTTGCATCAACGATTTCTTCCGGTTGCTCACCTGTCATTTTAATCTGGTTAAAAACAAACAAGATCATTTGAGAATTGTAAACTTTACTTTCACCTTTTTGGTTAAATAAATAGCCGTTGTAATAAGCCTCCATATCAACTTTTTTTATCAAATTTCTGTCGATTCCTGTTTCATTTATCAGCCAATTGACTTCTTCGTGCGTAAAACCGAACATTTCGTTGTATTTGGGGGACAGGCTATAGTTTATCGCCATATTAAAACCACTTGTTAAATCCGTTGCCATCATCGGGCTTATGCCTGTTATAAATATTCGCTTAATCGAAGAAGTTGTTCCTTTTTTTAAGGTCTCGTAAAAAGTGCGCACAGACCCGTCGCTCCCCATTTCGTTTTTGTACGCGTCGCCTATCGCAATAAGATTATTGGCAAAACTGTCGTATTCGTCGATAATTACAAAGACAGGAATGTTGTGTTTGTAGGCAACATTACACAATAACGACACGGCGTCAGTTCCAAGATTTTCGCTGACTAACCTTTTCATTATATCCTTTGCGTCGGGAAAAACATTTTGGTACAAGTCAAAAAAGCTACGGATTGTCTCCTGCACATTATTTGAAAAAGATACTTTGAACTCATCGTGATTATCTGTTTTTACTCCTGAAAAATCAAATCGGACAACCGCGTATTTTCCTTGTTCGGAAGTAGGATGTTTGCCGATATAAAAATCGCCGAACGTGCTTTCAAATTTATCTTTTTTGTTAAAATCGTAGTAGTTTTCCATAACCGACAAAAATAAACTTTTACCAAAACGTCGCGGACGGACAAAAAATTGATAACGGCAACTTTCTTTTTCCAAAAATTCTACAAATCGCGTTTTATCGACATAAGCATAATTACTTTCAACCAAATCGGCAAAATTCGACATTCCGTACGGTAAATCTTTGTAAACCATAAAACCCTCCGCTTTACTACAAATATACCGCAAAAATACTATTTGCACACGATATGTTTCGAGGATTTCATTTTATTTCGGCGATTTGGTGTTTTTGGGGAGAAACAAAAAAAGGCAGACGATTGGGACGTCTGCCTTTTTTCTTTTATGCGAAATAATAAACGAAATGTTTATCTTAACATAAATCTGTGTTGCAATACTGATGCGCCTTGAGCGTCTCTTACTTGCAATATTAACAAGCCTCTTGCAAGGTGGTCTGTTCTGAGACCCGTTGCATTTACGCCGTTTAATGCGTTAATATTTGCACTGCCTATCATTCTTCCTTGCAGATTAAAGAGTTGCACGGTATAGTTTCCTGACTGCAAATTCAAGTTGATTTGTCCGTTTCTGATACCTGCGAACTGTGCACGAGGAGCTACACGATTCATTGTTCTGCCGTTAGTAATTCCTGCAGGAATAAATTCGCCGGGGTTTTCGTTAAATACGATGTCCTGACCATGCCAGTCGCCGTCTCTGATAAGAAGCGCGGAATGGTTAGCAGTTCTGAACGGATTTATTGACACCGACCAGATTTGCGCACCTTGACCTGCAACCCAATCCATTGGTCTGGGTCTTCTTCTCGGCGAATTCAAGTCGCTTGTGTTTGTCGTAGTTCCGTCGTAAGATACCCCAAGGCTTTGAACATGTGTTCCGAGATTAACGATAACGCTGATTTCTTCGCGATGGATTTCATCAACAGCACTTGCCGCTTGCGCAGAAGTAGGCGTAAGTCTGACAGTCCAGTTTAGACCTTCTTCCGTAAGATTTGCATCCGTATTGAACGCATTTCTGGTCATACGATATTTTACCGCCTCTGATGGTGTAAACACGGTCAAATGTCTTTGGTCAATGAGGTTTGCGACGTGAGTGAAGTGCTCTTCCATCTGTCTTACGGTAATACCGCCCCACCAGCCACCTGTGCGCTGTCCTTGCCACATTTGTGTGTTAACGGGCCACAATTCATCAGGCAAGCTTTCGTCAAACCAAGGTATGGTGCTGACTACTTGTCCACCGCCTTGACTGAAACCGGGACCGTCGGTATGAATTGATACCGAGTGCAACTCGCGGATCATAAAGCCGTTTGCCTCAACGATGTCGTCAACCATTTCGTTGATACCCAAAAGAACGTGCGCATTGTGCGGCACTTTAAATTGAGGTAAGTGGCTGTTATCGGCTCTCCAAGTGCTGTTGTTTATAAAGAACGCGTCAAAGTCAATACGGAACGGGTGGAAGAAGTCTCCTGACATCGGCTGACCCGATTTCGCACCGCCGCGCGCACCTACAAATCTGTTAGTTACTTGCTGATTTACACCGTTATACAAATACATCAACAAATTTTCGTCGTAAATGTCAAACGGGAAGCCGTAAAACTCACTTCGTCTGCCTCTTGCGAAATGTTCGCCCGCTGTTGTGATGTTTTCAAAAATATTTCTGTTAATAATGTAGTTCGCAGTATCGATGTTTCTTGCTCTCATCGCAGGGTTCCACGCTTCTGATACAAAGAGTTTTGCCGCAAAACCCGGACGTCCGAGGTCTCTTGTGGAAACAAACCAGCCCGGTTGTCCTGCTGTGGGGCAACCGCTTTGTGTGCAACCCGGTGAATTCCAGTCTGTTTGAATACGCGCTCCGTTGAAGAAGTGAGGATAGTTAGTCTCAAGATTTTCAAACCATTGAGCCCCTGTCGCTGCTATATAACCTGTTTGATGTCCTGTAAACTGATCTGCATCGTAGTTAAACGGCTCCGAATATGCAACAAACACTCTTTGTCCGCCTGCAAGTGTCACCGTTTGAATCGGATGTCCTCTAAAAAACCCGGTCGGATTCGGAGTTATTATTATGCGCGGGTCATCCCAACGAGCGTTTGTCGCAGGGTCGTATCCTGTCCAGTATGCAGGGTATTGAATTGTCACCATATCGCTTTCAGCAAAAATTGTAAAAGGATGACCGCCTGTGCCATTGGGAGCATTGTCAATCCAGAGAGAGCCGTTAGGCATATGAGTTGCGGGATTTCCGAAACTTGAAGCGTTGGTGGTTGCGGCTTGCGCAGCTGTCCAGTTAAAACTTGTTGCGTGCGACGACCCCGGAGCCCAACGACCGCCATCCGCATCAGGACCGAAGTTAAAAGGCTCCAGACCCGCAGGCGGCGTAGTTGCTGTTCCACCCGGCATTGTTCTGCCTCCGCTTCCTACCCAAACACCTTGTGCCGAACGTGCAAAAACTCTCCAAGTTCCGACAACTTCAAGTCCGCGAATTGATGGCGGAACAGCAGGGTCGGTTTCCGATACGTTCTGCCCCGGGAAAAATATTTGCCAACCATCAGCCGCAGAAGTGTGGTCAATGGAGTGGTTAAACATTTCGTGTCCGTAGCGAGCCACCATTTCGATTGCGTGTGTCCAGTCATTATCGTCCATTAAGCCAACGTGAATACCCCAAGCCATTTTAATTTCTCTGAAAGTTGGGTTTGTGTGATATCTAAGCAAATCCCAAGCCGGACGAACAGATAAGTCAAACGGCATTGAACCGATGTCATCAAGTGTAATAGCATACGCACCGCAAGCGCCGTCTCTCCAAGTCGGCACTCTTGCTTGACCTGCGGGGATATTTCTGATTGCAGGAATAGTGGTTCTGTTGCCGTGCCAAGTTGCCGCCTGAAAGTTCGGACGACCATTGTTGCTTAACGCTGACGCCGAGTTTATTAAAACCCAAGGCGGTGTTCCACCTTCGCGAGCCATTTCTCCGGGAACAGCTGTACTGTCAGCGGCAAATCTTGCCCACCAATAGAGGCGCTGTCCGTTAAAAGTCCCGTGCCATACAGTATCACCTTCGCCCCGAATATGACTGCCTTGATACTGAATATCCCGACTCCACGCTGCAGGACTTCTGTAGCCGCCCGATCTTGGACCGCGACCACCGAATTCACTAATTAGTTCACCGTCGGGACCTGTTTGTCGTCCCATTATTACCGACCTGCTGTTGGCGCTCGGTAAGTGCGCAAACGATACTGTCGCTAAAACCATTGTAATTATGGCAACCATAGCCACACTACATTTTTTGAAGTTCATAACTTCACTCCTTTCATTAAATAACACAATTTATTTTTCTGTTTTTTTCTACTTCTCTAAATTTTCTGCTAAGGCAATACAAAATAAACGACCGTTTTTTATTGCATTTACATAGACATAGTAATTATAGTACAACAATGTTATTTTTGCTCATTTTTTTTGCTTTATTGTTCATTTTTTTTGTTCATCGGCAAATTTTGTCTTTGTTTTTAGCTCGAAGATATTTTTTATAACCTTATTTGTTTTCCGAAATAACATAATCTTTAATAAATCGCCTTACCGTGCTTCTGTCCACTTTTAAAATATTCGCTATTTGTACGATAGGAACTTTGTCTTTTCTCCAATCAATTATTCTTTGCTCTTTGCCTTTCAGCTTAACATTCTTGTTTTTAGCGCCTGTCGGACGCCCGAGCTTTACGCCTTCCGCTTTTTTGCGGGCGAGCGCGTCTTTTGTTCTTTGTGAAATAAACTCTCTTTCCAGTTCCGATGAAATACTGTAAGCCATTGCAAATATCTTTGAGTGCAGGCTGTTTTCCAAGCGGTAATTGCCTTTTACGCCTATGATTTTTACACCTTTGCAGGCGCATTCGTTCAAAATTCCCATAACCATAAGCATATCTCGCCCCAAACGCGAAATTTCTGAGCAAATAAGCGTGTCGCCTTTTCTCAATTTAGCCATTAAGCCGCCAAGCAATCGCTTTTTTGCAACAATTTTACCCGAAACGCTTTCGTCTATCCATTTGTTTACCGAAAGCGAGTTTTGTTTGCAGTATTCTTCTATGGCAAACCTTTGATTTTCGACCGATTGCGCATCGGTACTTACGCGAATGTAAGCGTATAACATAAACCTTTCTCCTTAATTTAAAGTTTCTATATAAAAAAAACGCACAAAAATACATAAAAAACGCAGTAGAAAAACGGGCAAAAAAAGGCGAACGTTTCGGCGTTCGCCTTTTTATTTTCGACAACATCAAGAAGCGACGTTTGAAATGCGACGTTTTGAAGAAAAAATACAGCGCAAATTCAAAAAATACACAATTTTTCATTTTTTCTCATTTTTTACTTTTGCGAAAAATTATTTTTAGGCGGATAATTTTTGAATTTATACATTAACCAATAAATGAAGGAGAAGGAACTAATGAGAAACTTGAAAAGATTTCTGACTATTTCCGCGGCAATTTTGTGCCTTGCCTTGGTGGGTTGTGCAAGACAAACGCCACCAACAGTTGAAACACCCCCACCACCCCCACCGCCACCGCCGCCACCGGCACAGGTTTGGGAGCCCGACACTACTGCGTTTACACCCGTAGTAGATTTGTCAGCCGAAATTGCAAGAAACTTGCAAACAGTATTCTTCGGATTTGACAGACACGATTTGACACCTGAAGCAATTCGTCAAATCCAGACTGCCGCAACATTCTTGAATGCGCACACACAAATCAGAGTTCGTTTGGACGGTCATACGGACGACAGAGGAACAGTTGAATACAACTTGGCTCTCGGCGAAAGAAGAGCGAGAGCTGTAAGAGACGCCCTTGTTCGTTTCGGCGTTGCAACAAATCGCCTCGAGATGACATCTTTCGGTAAAGAAAGACCCGCAAGACATAACTGCGGTACCAACGAGGATTGCCATCAAGCGAACAGAAGAGTAGAATACACGGTAATTGCAAGGTAATATAATCGTGATAATAATACGCTTCTTGTTTTTGATTTTTTTGTGCCTCTTTCTTGTTTCCTGCGCCAAAATGACTGTTTTGCGAACACGGGAGCTTGTAGAGGTGCAAAACCGCGTTGATATTCTGCGTAGCGAATTAGCGGCTATGGAAGAAAAACGAGAAGGAGAAAATCGGACGGCTGCCCTCCACAGGGTAGCCGTTGAAATTGCGCTCGACAGGCTAAATGAAATGCTTTTTCAACTATCGGGAAATGTTGCCGAAAGTCAGAACAGAATTTTTGAAATGACGCGGATAACCGACCTGATAGCAATGCAAATGGCGGAAAGAGCAAGACAGGACTCACTCGTAGTCGCAGTAGCAGAGCAAGAACGCATAGAATTATTTAATTTAGCAAGAAGTAATTTCGATAACGGAAATTTTGCTCTTGCCATAAGTGATTTCAGCGATTTTCTGGAAAGATACCCCGAAAGCGAAGACGCTTCCACTGCCCTATTCTGGAAAGCAGAGGCATTTTTTGCAATAGATTCACTCGAAACCGCAAAAACGCATTTTCAGAATTTTTACAGAGAAAATAGAGAAGGCGACCTTGCGTGTTCGGCATTGCACAGGCTCGGACTTATTTTCCACAGACAAGGGCAGGGACGAAACAGAGATAGTATGTGGAACCAGCTTCTGAGACAGTGTCCCGACAGTCCGCAAGCACGAATTGTAGAAGAAAATCGCAGGCGATAATGCAAGCACAAAAAGCGGAGGATAATTTGTCGGAGGAAAAACTACAGGAAAATCAGAGCATCGATGCACAAATTCCTGAAATTCAGGAAAACGTGATAATGGCAGACAAAACAAAAAACGGCTACGGAATTGGTGGCGCCGCTGATTATTTTGTCGCTGTTCGCTGTGCAAAAGACATAGAATATTCCTTAAATTTCGCACAGAAAAAAAATATCCCCTACACAATTTTAGGGAACGGCACAAATTTTCTTATAAGCGACAAAGGATTTCGCGGACTTGTAATAAACACACAACGTATGGACGGAATTATACCTTTATCAAAAAATTCGATAAGAGTTGAAGCAGGTGTAAACATAAGCGCGCTAATCCGAGAAGCTATTCAAGCAAAACTACCGGGACTGGAAGAATTGTCGGGAATACCCGGCACAATCGGCGGCGCGGTTGCTATGAACGCAGGCGCATACTCACAAACTATTTCAGATAATATTACACAAATTTGTATTTACGATTGCAATTTGGACAAAGAAGTAATTATACCGAAACACAAGGCAAGATTTGCTTATCGAGACAGTACTTTCAAAGAAAAAAACTGCATAATTCTTTGGGTGGATTTTGAGTTTTCTATGGAAATAAAGTTCGGAGTTTTGCTTGCCCGTCAAGGTGATGTTATAAAAAAACGCAAAGCAGACCAACCGATTGAGGGGCGTTGTTGCGGCTCGATTTTCAAAAACCCCAAGGATGGATATAGCGCGTGGAAGTTAATTGACGACGCAGGCTTGCGCGGTTTTTCCATAGGCGGCGCACAAATCAGCGAAAAACACACTAATTTCATTGTAAACACAGGAAACGCAACTGCCGAAGATGTTCGCAAGATTATTGCCGAAGTGCGAAAAAGAGTAAATGAAAAATTCCATATTTTACTTGAAACGGAAGTCGTGTTTTTAGGAGAATTTGATACACAAATCTAAAAATACAACGGAAGTCGTGTTTTTTAGGAAAGTTTGATACAAATACATAAGAAACAATAATAAAGGAGAAAAAAATGTATAAAGTCGAAACATTTCAGTCAGGCAGAATTTCTACAAACACATACTTGATAATCGACGGCGAAAGAGCTGTAATAATAGACCCCGCTCCCGAGCCGATTGACCTTATTGAAAAAATAAAGGCGGACAATCTTAAAATAGACGCAATTTTACTGACGCACGCGCATTTCGACCACTTTTTGGGAATGTATGAAATTTGGGAGACGATAGACAAAAATATTCCGCTTTATTTCAGCCCGTTAGAAGAATTTCTGATTAAAGACGCATATCTTAATGGTGCGCTTATGTTTAACAAAGACCGCGCTATATATGAGGGACATTATAACCCGATAAACGAAGGAAAATTTGAAGTCGGCAACTTTAAATTTGACGTTTTCCACACTCCCGGGCACACACCGGGCGGACATTGCTTTTACTCTGACGGTAATCTGTTTTCGGGCGACGCGCTTTTTGCGGGAACTATCGGCAGAAGCGACTGGGGATACAGCGACGGCGAAGCGCTCATAAAAAGCATTGAAGAAAAACTTTTCGTACTTCCCGACAATACAAATGTACTTCCGGGACACGGTTATTCTTCCACAATCGGCAAAGAAAAGGCGACAAATCGCTTTTTTCAATAAAAAAACGAGCAAAAAATGAGCCGCATTGCCCCAATTTCCGAAAACCCTGTGCAACTTTCGCAGGATATGAAAACGTTTCTTGGTTGGATTTCGACCGAGAGAGGACTTGCAGACAATACAAGAACGTCGTATTCGTTTGATTTATTGCGCCTTTGCGAGTATTTATCCGACAAAAAAATAGACGAAAAAAACGTGAGAGCGCAAGACTTGCAAAAATACACAGAAACACTTTACGATTTGGGATTTGAGGCGACTTCCGTTCAGAGAAACATTTCGTCAATACGCGGATATTACAGATTTCTGCTCGACGAAGAACAGATAAAGAGCGACCCGAGCGAAAATATTGAAATGCCCAAATCCATAAAACGCCTCCCCACAACCCTGCATCCCGAAGACGTCTTCGCCGTTTTGGAGAACGCGTCCGCGCCAAGCGAAAGAACACCGCTGAGAAATCGCGCCGTTTTGGAAATGCTTTATTCTACTGGAATGCGGGTTTCAGAATGCGCAAACATAACCACCGAGCAATTTTTGGCAAACAAGGATTTTATGTTCATTGTCGGTAAAGGCAACAAGGAGCGATTAGTTCCTATCGGCGATGTGGCGCGCGAGTGGGTTTTGAAATACTTGGAAAAAGAGCGTCCTAAACTTGTAAAACCCGAAAGCGCAAATTTTCTTTTTTTAAATCAAGGACGAGGAATTGGTCGCGGCAGACCGCTTACAAGAATGTCGATTTACACTATTATTAAAGAAGCGGCTGACCGCGCAGGAATTTTTGCTAATATTTCGCCGCACGTAATGCGACATTCGTTCGCCACACATTTGCTTGAAGGTGGCTGTGATTTACGTATTGTGCAGGAATTTTTAGGACATTCGAGCATTACTACAACAGAAATTTACACCCACGTTTCAACAACTTTTTTGGTGGATACGCACAGGCATTATCACCCGCGGCAGAAGAAATAAAAATCATCGCAATTTATGTTTCAAAAAATGCTTCGCTCCAAAAAGAACAAAAAATGTCGCGCCGACAAACGAGGTAGCCGCCGCAGTTAAATACGCCGCCGACATTCCCGACTTTTCCATAATGATACCGCCCAAAATCAGCCCCGAGCCAAGTCCGATATCCCAGTTTGTGAGGTAGGTTGAGCTTGCCGCCGCGCGTCGATTATCGGGCGCAAGATTTACAAAAAGCGTGTTGAAGGCAGGGAAAATCATTCCGTAGCCAAGCCCGAACATAAAGCCTACAATATAAAATGCCGTACTTTTTACAGCAGTATTCTCGACGCCGAAATATCCGAGCATTGCAAAAAACAGCAAAGACAAGGAAATGAAAAACGCCGCCCATTTTATTACGTTAGTGAGCTTGCCTCTGTCCACGAGTTTTCCCGAAGTTATCCTCGAAAAAACAAGCCCAACCGACATCGACACGAAAAACAGTCCGACATTTTTGTCAATCCCCAACTCTGTTGCGTAAAGCGGCGCAAACGACAATATAAGCCCATACGGAAAAGACAGCAAAAGCAAAGAAAGTCCCGCAAAAACTCCTTTTACCTGATAAATTTTATCAAATGAAAATTTTTTATCTTGCGGCATTTTCTGCTTTGGGTGAGCGTTTGTTAATTTTACCTGAAGTATGCACAAAAAGCCTACAGCTCCCATTAAAAACGCCGAAATGAATACCCAATAGAAGTCGATTTCGAGGATTTGGTAAATGTAAAGCCCTGCCGTTGTTCCTATTGCCATTCCCAGATTGTTTGAAATTCCGAAAAAACCAAAACCCTCGCCACGCCGTTTTTCGTTTACTATGTCTATAAGTGCGGCATTTCCGCTGACCGACACCGCGCCAAACGCCGCACCGTGAATTATTCGCAAAAATACAAAAAACACTACCCCGCCGACAAGGAGAGTGTAGGGCAAAAATAAAGCGGAAAAAAGTAGCATAACCGCGCAATAAATGATTTTTCTGTTGTATAAATCGGAAAGATAGGCGAAAAACAGCCGTGAAATCATTGCCGAAAACGTGAAAGTTGCAATTATAATTCCCGTTTTTGAGCCCGAAATTCCTAAATCGTTAATCAATAACATCGGAAAAACGGGTAAAACCATACAAAAACCAAAATAACTGAGGAAATTGCCCACGCAAGCAAAGATATAACTGCGAGTCCAAAGAGGTGGTTTTTCCGTTCTCATATAAACCGAAGAGATTTTCTCGTTGTTAAATTTTATTCGCCTGCTTCAACATCGACAACTGTTGTCGGCTCATCGACAGCGGCTTGCGCGGCGGCGTCAGCAATGGCTCGCATATTGCGCATCATAACAATTTCAAGAATTGCCTCGTTCGCAGGAACAACCCACTCGCTTGCAGGAAAGCGATGTATAAGACGTCTGAATTCGTTAAACGCCATATCCAATTCGCCCATATTTCTGTAAGAAAGCGCTATTTTATACTGCGCGTCGTCCTGTTTTGACGAACCGGAAAAGCCCAAAACGTTCTCGTAATATGTTAGTGCGCTCGTGTAATTTCGTTCCATAAAATAGGCTTCGGCTATCCAAAAATTCGCTCTATCCGTAAATTTTCCTTGCGGAAAACGTTGTATGGTCAGCCGCAAAACTTGGCGGGCTTCTGCGTAAAATCTTCTGCGAAACGCCTCAAGCCCACGACTGAAATCGGCAAATTCGTCGCCGCTCAAATTTATGGTAGCGTCCGAAACGGTAAAGCCTCTCGGACGAACAGGCGTTCTTTGCGTTTGCTGAATTATAGGAAGAAGTTGAATTGCCGCCACTCGCGAATACAAGTCCTGAAACGCTTCCGTAAGGTATGCAAGCTGTATCTCGCTTTCTTCGAGGCGGGCGGGGGACATAGTGTGCAGAGTTGCCGCCATTCGTCTTTGGGTGTGCTGAATGTTTCGTTGCGCTTCTTGGATTTGGTTCAACGCTCTGTTTAACGCGGCTATTTCTTCCAATGCTAAATCCGCGGTTGCTTGGGCTTGCGCAATACGCCTTTGGTTTGTTTCCCACCTCGCTCTTATGCCTCTGGGCATAGTGTTGGTATCTCTTACTTGAAGCGCGTGATATTCGGCAATCGGCATCGACACAACAACAAAGCCCAAGGGCTCATCGCTTGCAAAACCATACGTAAATATTAAAGCCAAACACAAAACAACTATTTTTTTCATAATGCTCTCCCTGAAATTTGCGGAAAAATCTTTATCTATATCGGTAAAATACCATTTTTATTGAGAGGAGAGGGGATTTTTGTCAGGCAAAACAACATTTTTTCAGATTATTTCCTCAAATTGCCCGATGGAGTAAAGCGGAATGTCAATTAAATCCCCTTTTTTAGCATAATCCGAAAGAGAAGCGCGCAACGCAATTTGCGGATTGTATTTTTCCATATACACGCCCAAACTCTTCGCTTTTGTATTTTCGCCGCTTTTTACTTCCAAAGGCAAAATTTTGTCTTCGTATTGAATTACAAAATCTACTTCGGCTTTTCCTGTGCTGTTTGTCCAAAAACAGATAGGATAATTTTTCGGTTTCAGCTCCTGCAAAACAAACTGCTCCGCCATTGCGCCCTTAAATTCTCTGAATATATCGTGCTCGGCGCTGAAAAAAGTTTTAATATCCAGTTTTGCCGACGCTCCGAGAAGCCCGACATCGTGCATATAAATTTTGAAATTTTCCCGTTCTTCATAAGAGATAAGCGGTATTTTTGCCTCCTGAGTATTGGAAACTTTATACACAAGCCCCGTATTTATCAGCCAATCCAAAGCGTTCTCGAACTCCGCCGCTCTGCCGCCCTGCTTTAGTTCCTTATAAACAAATTTCTTTTTTTCTTTTGCCAAATGAACAGGAACAGAGTCCCACAACATACGCACTTTGGAAATGTCATTACTTTTTATATGCTTAAAAAAATCTTCCTTGTAATTAGATAAAATATTCTCTTGAATTTGTCTCGTAAGCATTAAATCGCCTGTTTTGGCATAAGTCTTTACCGCCTCGGGCATTCCGCCGACATAAAAATATTGCTTTAATTTTTCCGTCGCCAAAATGTGCATAGCGGGATTTGAAAATTTATCGTTTTCTAAACTTTTCAGCAAAATATCGTTGTTTGTTGCCTTTAAAAACTCAAAAAACGAAAGCGGATAAAGCGTTAATCTATCAACTTGTCCGACAGGAAATTTACCGCTTGCTATACCTAAAAAACTGCCCGCCGCCGCAATATGATACTCGGGAGCGTCTTCGTTAAAATATTTAAGAGCGTCCTTTGCTCTTTGGCATTCTTGAATTTCGTCGAAAATAAGAAGCGTGTCGGCGGCGTTGATTTCTTGTTTGAATAGAGCTTTCAACGAGCCGATTATTTGTTTTGGCGAAATGTCGTTTGCAAAATAATTGTGCAATTCTTTGTTTGTGTCAAAGTTTAAATACAAAACATTTTTGTATTCATTCTTGCCGAACTCCTTTAATATGTAGGTTTTTCCGACTTGTCGCGCTCCGTAGAGAACAAGCGGTTTCCTGTCTTTGGAGTTTTTCCAAGCAAGCAGAGATGTATAAATATTTCTTTTCATAAGAGATAAAATAATATACGCCAACACTTATTGGCGACAAAAAGTGTGAGTTTTCGCATTTATTGCCGACAAAAAGTGTAAAATATTACATTTATTGGCGGTAAAAAATAATGATTTGACCAACAGAAACCGCCGTCGTGCATGCATTTTTCAACAATTTTCTCCAAAACCAAAATACTCCCGAAACTCACCGCAAAAATAACGTATTTTCCCTACGTTGTGAAAAATCTTGAATATTTAATTTTGCCGTAAAATAACGGTGGGAAGGTTGTTTTTTATGGGAGAAAAACTGCAGAATGTTTTCAAACTTCTGCGCCCAGAACAATGGACAAAGAATTTATTTGTCTTTTTGCCTATGTTCTTTGCTGGACAAATGTTTGACGCTGATATATTGCTATCGTGCATAATTATATTTGTCGCATTTTCATTTGCGGCAAGTTCGGTCTATTGTTTTAATGACATTTTCGATGCAGAAGCCGATAAAAAACACCCAGAAAAATGCAAAAGCCCAATTGCCTCGGGCGTAATTTCAAAAAAAGTCGCCTATGCAATGATGGCTGTCTGTTTTTTGCTTTCTTTGTCTGTTATTTATCTTTTCTGCGAAAATGTTATGCCATTAATTGCACTTATCGTGTTTTATTATATAATGAACATTGCCTATTGCGTAAAACTTAAACAGTATAACATTATCGATGTAATAATTATTGCCGTTGGTTTTGTGTTAAGAATTTTGGTCGGAGGGGTCGCTTCCGGCATTACGCCGTCGGAATGGATTATTATTATGACATTTTTGCTTGCGCTCTTTCTTGCATTTGCAAAACGGCGCGACGATGTAATTTTATACAAAAATACAGGCGTTGCTCACAGAAAAAACACAAATCGCTACAATCTGGAATTTATGAATCAGGTAATAACCGTCATCGGAACCATTACCATAGTTGCCTACATTATGTACACGCTTTCACAAGATGTGATTGAACGCCTTAACAGCAACAACATTTATCTTACCTCAATTTTTGTGTTAATGGGAATTATACGATATTTGCAAGTAACAATAGTTGATACGAGAAGCGGTAATCCTGCAAAAATTTTGCTAAAAGACAGGTTTATACAGTGTTGCATTATTGGGTGGATTGGAATGTTTATTGTAATTATTTACGGAAGGTTTTAGAATGAATATTGTATTGATAATAACAAGCATTCTGCTTAATTCGGCGGCACAACTTTTTATACGAAAAGGAATGTTGATGGTTGGAAATGTGGGTGCTTACAATGCAGTGCAATCGTTCGTTCCAATGGCGACAAATCCGTTCCTTTGGGCGGCAATGTTCTGCTATGCAATAGGTATTTTCGTCTGGATGGCAGCTCTTTCAAGGGTCGAAGTAAGTTATGCGCTTCCGTTTCAAAGTTTAGGATTTGTTGTCGTGGCGGTAGCGGGATATTTTCTGTTCAATGAAAATGTAAGTTTGTTGCGCACAATAGGAATTTTGGTAGTGTGCATAGGTGTTTATTTAATTTCGAGGAGTTAGAAAGGGGTTGTTATGGCGAAAGAAAAAGCGGAGTTTGACAAATTTGTAGAGGACTACAACGAAACAATTGTGCAAGATTTGGGAAAATTCGGCAAATACAGAGATACTGCGTTTGTTTACAAAGCGAATTATTTGAAAAATCTTTTGAAAATTGCACCCAAAACTATTTTAGATTTCGGTTGCGGTATTGGGTCGCTTATACCGTATTTACATGAAAAATTCAAAGAAACTAAATTGCATGGCTGTGATATTTCTTCCGATTCAATAGAAACAGCAAAAAAAAGTCATCCTTATTGCGATTTTATGGTTGTGGAAAATACAACCGATTTGCAAAAATACGGAAAAATAGATTGTATAATCATAAATACGGTTATGCACCATATTCCGCAAGACGAACACGAAACGTGGTTAAACGGTTTATATAATATTTTGTCGGAAGACGGAATGCTTGTCATATTTGAGCACAATATGAAAAATCCGATAACAAACCAGTTTGTTAAAAGAACTAAAATAGACGAAAACGCTACAATGCTCAGTTCAAAATATTGCAAACGCATATTGTTAAATAGGTTTTACGAAACAAGCGTCAAAGACAAAGATATAGTGCTAAACAAAGATAGTGTTAGCTTAAGATATACATATTTTTCGCCTTTGAGAAATAAATTTGTTGAGTTTATTGAGTGCTTTTTATTTTGGTTGCCATTAGGCGCGCAATATGTGGTTATCGCTCAAAAAACTAAAAATAAAGGAGAGAGCTAAATATGAAACATTACATTTTTGGCGGAAACGGTTTTGTTGGACAATATTTAGCTAACGAATTATTAACGTTAGATAAAAAAGTAGTCGTTTGCGATTTGCAAGAAAAACTTAACAATGCAATAAATGCTTCTTGCGAGTATTGTCAAGTGGACATTCGACGCATTGAAAACATTCAAAAATTGTCCATATCAAAGGAAGATGTCGTTATAAATTTAGCGGCAAACCAATATCACACAAAAGTTCCTCGCAACAGGAAAGAATATTTTTTTAGTGTAAATGCGGTCGGAACAGAAAATATTTTGGAGACAATATACGAAAAAGGTTGTCGGAATTTTTTAATCTTTACTACCGATATGACTTACGGCAAACCGCTTTATTTGCCTGTTAATACTCAACACCCGCAACTTCCATTTGGTCCTTATGGGCAAAGTAAAAAAGCAGCGGAAGAAATCTGCCGAAAATACAGAGAAAAAGGAATGAATATTACAATTATGCGACCGAGAATGATTAATGGTCCCGGGCGTTTAGGCATTCTTGTGAAATTATTCAAACTCATCGATATGGGATTGCCCGTTCCCACAATAGGAAGCGGAAAAAATCATTATCAAATGATTTCCGTATTTGACTGTGTTTCGGCGGCAATTTGCGCTTTAGACAGGAATTTGCCGAACAAGGAATACAATCTCGGCTCCAAAGAATCGCCTAACGTTAAAGATTTGCTAAAATCAGTTATTGGCTCGGCTGGCTCAAAATCAATCGTAATTCCCACACCCGAAAAATTGGTTAAATTTGCGTTAAGCATATTCGACGCTGTCGGATTGACAATTATGTATAAAGAGCAATTTATGATAGCCGACGAAGAATACGTTCTTGATATTTCCGATACCGAAAAAGATTTGAATTGGACGCCAAAGTTCAATGATGCGGATATGATAAAACAGGCATATCACATATATAAAAAGGGTGTGAGTATATGAAAAAAGAAACTATTGCCGCCTTTGATTTTGATGGCACTATTACCCGAAAAGACACTTTGCTTGAATTTATTAAGTTCACAAAAGGACATTTTGGGTTTTACTTCGTTATGTTTCTTTTTTCGCCTTTACTTGTCGCAATGAAGTTAAAATTATTGCCGAATCGGAAAGTAAAACAGACCTTGTTTTCATATCTGTATAAAGGCATTCATATCGAAAAATTTAATGAATGGTGCGCCGAGTTTTGCGCGATTGCAGACAAAATATTATATCCCGAAGCAACCGAAGCCATAATTTCACACAAAAAATGCGGCGATACAATCATAATTATCAGCGCGTCTGTTGAAAACTGGATAAAACCTTGGGCGAACAAAATGGGAATTGACATAGTTTTGGCAACAAAAATAGAAACAGGCAAAAACGGACTACTCTCTGGAAAATTTCTGACAAAAAATTGCTATGGACAAGAAAAAGTAAATCGTTTTTTGGAAAAATTCCCTCAAAGAGGCGATTACAAACTAATTGCTTACGGCGACAGTCGAGGCGATAAAGAGTTGTTAGAATTCGCAGACGATGGATTCTACAAAAAATTTAATCGGAATTGAAGATTTATTGAATGGTTTTTCTTATAAATGAAAGGAAAGAAAAATGAAACGTAAAGAAGTGACCGCAGTCAAACTTTTCGACTTGGAAAATGTAAGTATTGCAGGATTTTGCAATTTCTGCAAAAACAATTTGCCGCTGATTATTGCCGTAACTTTCGCCCTGTTTTTTACTTACGGAGCAAAGTTGTTTTGGTATAATATCGGCATTGACACCGAAGCAGTTTTAGTAAACAGAGAAGGAGTATTCAGGTTTTGTGTCGGAATAGGACGATTTGGCTTAGTTTTTTTGTCAAATATTTGGAATTTCAACGAATTTAATCCTTTTACCGGTTTTTTTGTAGGATTTTGTTTGATATGGTTTTTCGCAATTTCGTGGTCTTATATCATTGCTATTTTCGACGGAAACACAGGTAGAAACAATAAACTAATTCCATTTGCTCTTGTTCTTATGACTATGCCTGTTTGGGCGGAGCAATTTTATTTTGTGTTCCAAGCGGCAGAAAATGCACTTATTGTTGCTTTGTGCCCGTATGTTATTTACTTTTTTTACAAGGGATTTCTTAATAACGAAAAACGCTTAATTGTCAGCGCTTTTGTTTTACTTATCTTTATGACTTCCGTATATCAGGCGATAGTTCCGCTATTTTGCGGCGGAGTATTTGCTTTCTTTTTGCTTTTGCAGGAGCGATCAAACTATGAGCCAAAGGTCTATCGAAATTTGTGCATAAAGTTCTTTGCCGTATTGGTCGCTGCAATGGCGGTTTATTCGCTTATTGACAGAATTGTTATCCCTATCGCTTTCGGCATAGAAAAAGCAGATTACTTCGATAATATGAACCAATGGGGCAGGAAACCTATTACCACGAATATTATGGCTGTTTTAATTTGGACTTATGATGTTTTTGTCGGTCATACTACTGTTTTACAACGGATTGTTCCTCCGTCTGTCATTGCTCCTTTTTTTAGAACAGGCATACAGGGTGCGGAAATTTTTCTATCACCTGAAAATACACCTGTAGCAGTTAGAACTTTCCTCTTATTACCGCTTACTGTGCTTTTTCTTGTAAAAGCTATTGAGGTTATGCGAAAAGCAATTCCAAATGGGCGAAAGTTTTTGTATGTACTTGCAGGCATAGGCGTCCCTTTAAGCATAATATTATTGACAATTATGGGAGGTAATCCTCCCGTAACCAGAGCATTGTATGCTTTACCGTTTGCATATGCATTTATGTTTTTCTATCTTATAAGATCTCACAAAAAACCTTTCGCCGCCATTATTATCAGTTTTGCTTTGATTGCCGCTCTTTATCAAGCACAAACAACTTCTCGGCTATTTTTTTCCGACCACGTGCGCTATAACGACGATGTCCGCCTCGCGAATAAACTCAACGACCTTATTATACAAATTCAGCCGGAAGAAAAAAGTCTCCCAGTCGTTCTAGTCGGCAGATACCAAACCGCATTACGATTTCCACAGAGAAGTTTTTTGCAAGGAGAAACAATGGGACATTCTCTGTTTGAATGGGATTTTTTGTTTAACGGCACAGCGATTCGCGGATTAGGTTTTATGAGTTCTTTGGGCTTCCATTTCAACCGTCCAAGCCAAGAACAGATAGTTCAAGCACGTGAAATAGCGGCGTTTATGCCTGCTTATCCTAAGCAAGGATTTATGAAACGCGCACAGGACTTTATTGTAGTTAAATTGTCGGACGATATTTGGATAGACCCGAAACTATCGGAGTGAGATAAAAAATCAGTTTCACCAAAATTTATAGGAACGACTCATCAGAGTCGTTCCTTTTTGCTGTCGGCAAAACGTATTTTAACATAAAAGTAGCAAAACACAAACGTTTTTTTATATACAATAAGCAAAAATCACCAAGGCAAAATAATGTAATGGCGGGTTTCAAACCCGCCATTACGATTAAAAATCACTTATTTCTCGCCGCTCTCTCTTCCTGATACTTCTTCTTCAAGTCGTCAACAATGTTGTTCGGAACGGGACCGTATTTTGCGAACTCCATTGTGAACTCTGCTTTACCTTGCGTTTGCGAACGAATGTCTGTTGAGTATCCGAACATTGCAGAAAGCGGGACTTCCGCGTCAACTGAGCAATATTTAGTATCGCCTTCTTCGTTTGTTCCCAAGATAACGCCTCTTCTTTGGTTAAGCGAGCCGATGATTGCTCCTTGGAACTCCGTCGGACCTTCAACGGTTACTTTCATAATCGGCTCAAGAACTTGCTTTTTAATTTTGTCGTATGCTTCACGGAACGCGCCGATAGCCGCTGTGCGGAACGCTTGGTCAGACGAGTCAACCGCGTGATACGAACCGTCGTTAATCATCATTTTTACATTTACAACGGGCGCGCCAATCATTGTACCTTCTCTCATCGCCTCTTGGAAACCTTTATCGACAGATGAAATATATTCGGTCGGAATTGCGCCGCCTTTGATATTGTTTTCAAAGAAGTAAATCAAATCTTCGCCGGTTTTGGGATCTTTTTCCGAACCGGGTTCCAAGAAACTCATTGTTCCCGCAACGCGTCCGAACTGACCCGCACCACCTGTTTGCTTTTTGTGCGTGTAGTTGAAATCTACGTTGCCGATAATGGTTTCGCGATAAGCAACTTGCGGCGGGCTTTGAACGAGTTCTACGGAATATTCGCGTTTCATTCTCTCAACGTAAACTTCCAAGTGCAACTCACCCATACCGCGAATAATTGTCTCGCCCGATTCCTCGTCCATATATGTTTGGAAAGTAGGGTCTTCTTTCGTAAAGCGGTTGAGCGCCTTCGACAAATTGTCTTGCGATTTGTTGTCTTTCGGCTTAATCGCTATAGAAATAACCGGCTCCGGAACGTGCATTGAAGCCATAGAAATATCTGTGCCGGGAACGCAGAAAGTATCGCCCGAAGCGCAATCCACGCCGAAAAGCGCAACGATGTCGCCTGTGTGCGCCTTTTCGCAATCTTCCATTTTATCGGCGTGCATTCTTACAAAACGTCCGACTTTCACCTTTTTGCCTGTCCGCATATTTTCTACTTCAGCGCCTTTTTCGAGTTCGCCTTGATAAATACGAACGTAAGTCAATTGACCGAATTTGTCTTGCGTAAGTTTGAAAGCATACATAACAAGCGGCTTTGCAGAGTCTGACGGAACAACGATTTCTTCGCCTGTACTTGCTTTAATACCTTTGTTTACGATGTCGAGCGGCGAGGGCAAATAGTATTCTACCGCGTCAAGAAGTTTTTGAACACCTTTGTTTTTGTATGCCGAACCGCACAAAACGGGCACTAATTTAAGCGACAAAACGCCTTTGCGAATAGCCGCGCGAACTTTGTCTATCGGCAATTCTTTGCCTTCCAAGTGCATTTCCATAAGTTCGTCGTCGAACATACATACTTCTTCGAGCATTTTTTCACGGAATTCTTCTGCTTGTTTGAGCATATCGGCAGGGATTTCGACTTCTTTTACGATTTCGCCGTTGTCGCCTTCGTTAATATAGCCTTTCATTGTAATCAAATCCACTGTGCCTTTGAGTTTGTCTTCGAGCCCGATGGGAAGCGCAATCATAACCGCGTTAAGCCCCAATTTTTCGCGAAGTTGTCCGCAAACTTTAATTGGATTTGCGCCGCTTCTGTCGTTTTTATTAACGAATGCCAAACGTGGAACGCCGTATCTTTTCATTTGTCTGTCAACGGTAATCGACTGCGATTGAACGCCAGCAACCGAGCACAAAACCAAAATTGCGCCGTCCAAAACACGAAGCGAACGCTCTACTTCAACAGTAAAATCCACGTGTCCGGGAGTGTCGATAAGGTTAACGGGATTGCCGTTCCACTGAACGCGAGTCGCCGCCGACTGAATGGTAATTCCGCGCTCTCTTTCCAAGTCCATAGAGTCCATAGTTGCGCCGACGCCGTCTTTACCTTTTACGTCGTGAATAGCGTGAATACGTCCGCCGTAAAACAAAATTCTCTCGGAAAGAGTTGTCTTTCCCGAGTCAATGTGCGCCGAAATACCGATGTTGCGCACTTTTTTCAAATCAATAGCCATAACAAAAACCTCTTTTTACTGAAATTATTACATTTTTTCGGGGGAAAAATACTATCCGCCAACAGGAAAAACCGAATTTTCTCTGTATTTGGCGCAAAATAATTGCAAATCAATATTTATCTGATTTATTTGCTTGCCAAAGGCATATTTTTATATTTGTTAAGAACTGCGATACTTTCGTCGATAAAATCGGTGCTTTCGTATTCCAAAACAAGGTTTTCCACAAAAACGCCCGACTTTTTTATGAAGTCGAAAATATCTATCCAGCCGACAATTCCTCTGCCGATTGCACACCAATCCTCTCTTTTTTGCTGAGGAGAAACGGAATCTATCGCGTGAATTATTATTTTTTGTCGCGCAAATTTTTGAATAAGCAACTCCGACAAAAGAATGGGGTGAAAATTCGTAAATTGCTCAATAAACATTCGCGGAAAATCGAGGACGGGCAACACGGAAATATTTTGGGTGTGAATTCTGTCGAAAAACGCCAGAAACTTTTCTATATTCGCAACCAAACCGTGCCTGCTTTTATCCATATAAAAGTTTTCTACACAAGGAATAATTCCGAATTCGACAAGTTTTTTGCAGTCCAGTACCATTAAATCAACGTCGCAATTTTCGTCAAAGTGGAAAATGCAGTATTTGTCCGCGCCATCAGGGAAAATTGAGACGAGCGCCTCGCAGTGGGTGGTGTCGGCAGAGGCGTTTCCGAGCATTAAGGGCGAATGGCACAACATTTTAATTGATTTTTTCGCGCATAAATCACGAACTTTTTCTATTTGCGATTTATCTTTCTGCAAATTTTCGCTCATATAAAACTGAACTGCCGAAATATTCTTTTCTTCGGCGTAAGAAATCGTCAAAAACGGGTCAAATTTATTTTCCGCAAATATCGATGTGGCAACTGCTATGTTCATAAAACGCCCCTTTTTTTATAGTCAAAAAGCCAACCTGAAAATACAGATTGGCTTTTATTGACTTGTTTTAATTTAACGACTTTTCTTTATCTTCTCAAACAAATTTTGTATAAACGACGACTTGCCGCTTTCTTCATTGCCGATAACTTGCCGCGGTGCGCGTGCTGTCTGCGGATTTGCGTTTCTGTTTTCAAGCAATCTTTGCCTGAAAGCACTTTCCGTTTGTCTTGCACTGCGGGTTTGTTGCGGATATTCGGGAGCCGCCCAGACCGCCCAACCAGACCCCGATACAACTATATTGTTTGTTCTGTTAAATACATGCCCATCAATTACTATTCTGTCGTAGTTGATTACCGAATAACTCATCTGATCCGTCATACCCAAAAAAGACAAAGACAAAATATTATTGTTAATTGTATGCCAAGTACCTTCAAATCTGAAACCTTCATCATTGTCAGTCCAAACATTCGGACTTGTCTCAAAAATCACCACAAATGTACCGTTTTGTCTGAAAATTATTCCCTCTCGGTCGCCAAGAAACCCCTCTTCAACCCACGCTTCGTTATCGAAAAAGTTTACCAATGTGACGTCTCGAGGACCGGGGTCGCTACCACCGCCGCCGCCGCCGATTACTACATTGCTTGTCCTCAGCAAGGTTTCGCCTTGAAAGCTCAAAGTATTATTATTATTTGAAAGATTGAAAGTGCCTGACCCCGAATAATAGCCGCTACCTGTTAAGGTTAAGGTGTTTCCGCTTGTGTGCCACGTGCCGCTTCCGTTTGATTGCCAAGTTCCGCCAAAATCACTTACGGCAGTATATGTACCGTCAGCGCGAAGAATAAATCCGTCGCGGTTGCCAGCAGAATAGGTGTCTATCCACGCTTCGTTGGCGGCAATGTTAACCAACCTGCTGTCTTGGCTACCTCCTCCTCCACCACTACCACCGCCACCGATTACTACATTACTTGTTCTGTTAAATACATCTCCATCAATTACTATTCTGTCGTTGTTGATTACCGAATAACTCATCTGATCCGTAATCTCCATACCCAAAAGAGACAACGACAAAGACAAAACATTGTTGTTAATTGTATGCCAAGTACCTTCAAGTCTAATACCTTCATAACTATCAGTCCAAACATTTGGGCTTATCTCAAAAATCGCCACAAATGTACCGTTTTGTCTGAAAATCATTCCCTCACGGTCGCCAACAAGTCCCCCTCCAATCCACGCTTCGTTGGTCGATGTGTTTATCAATCGGCTGTCTCGATTTCCAATATCACCACCACCACCACTGCCACCGCCTTGAGTCCATTGAGCGTGCATAGTTAAAGTTCTTGTAATAGTAAAACTTGCTCCGCCGCCACCAAAACGGGTGCCGCCTTGCGCTTCGCTAAACCAACCGTCAAACGAATGATTGTTTCTGGTCGGGGTCGGTAAAGTTATTTGCGAGCCCGCCGCACCCGTTATCGGAGAATGCGAAGAGCCGCCCTGCGAATTAAAACTTATTGTATAAGTTGTGCCTCCGCCACCACCGCCGCCGATTACTACATTGCTTGTTCTGTTAAATACATATTCGCCGTCCATTACTATTCTGTTATTGTTGGCTACCGAATAATTTACTTGTCGCGTAATACCCAAAAGAGAAAGAGATAAAGACAAAACATTGTTGTTAATTGTATGCCAAGTACCTTCAAGCCTAATACCTTCATAACTGTCAGTCCAAACATTTGGACCTATCTCATAAATCGACGTAAATGTGCCGTTTTGTCTGAAAATCATTCCATCACGGTCGCCAACAAGTCCCTCTTCAATCCACGCTTCGTTGGTTGCTGTGTTTATCAATCGGCTGTCTCGATTTCCAATATCTCCGCCGCCGCCACCACCGCCGCCGATAAATACACCGCTCATTCTGTTGAATATATTGTCGCTGTGCACTATTCTGTCGTTGTTTATTACTGTATAACTCGCAGACACCGATACACCGAAAGCAGTCGTAGTCAGCATATTGTTGTTAGCCTCCCAAGTACCATTAATACCGACAGCCCAATTATTTGCGCTCGTCTCTTGAATCCACGAAATCGTACCGTCTGCTCTTAAAATAAATCCGCTACGCTCACCGACAGAAGCAGTATTAACCCACGCCTCATTCGCGGCATTAATCAATACGTCCCTGCCACCACCTCCGCCTCCTCCTCCGCCGCCTCCGCCGCTACCACCGCCGCCGAAGCAACCGAATAAAAGAAAGCTCACGACAACCAAAATCGCCGACACGCCAATAGATTTTAATAATTTATCCATAAAAATAACCCTTTCACTTGTTTTTTGTTTATATCACCAATGTGGAGGCGGAGTTTCGTCTTTTGCGTCTTTTAGTGCTGTGTCTCCGCTTGTTTTTTGAAATAATTCGAGCGAGGCGACTTTTTGCTGTAAAACAGCTATTTCTTTATGCTGTTCGTAGATTACGCCGCTTAACTCATCAACGGTTTTTTCGTAGAATGCTATTCTCTCCTCAATTGCAACAATTCTTTCTTTCATAATCAGAACAAACTAGTCTCTCGCAACTACTCTGCCTATTCTTACACCGTTAAACATATCGGCGGTTGTCATAGCGGAAATGCTTGTAATTCTTACCGTCGCACTTCCATCCTCTACCCCTACTACCAAGCCCTCCAAAGTTGCGGGCTCAAAAAAGCGTCTTCTTGAGACAGAACGCCGTGTAGGCTCGCTTACTAAAACTATGTGGTCGCCCATAACAATCCCGTCGCGGGCTCCCTTATTTATAAACATTGCCTCAAACGGTTTTATGGGTGCGCTCGGTCTTAATCTTGCGGCAACTTGAATTTTAAGCGAGTCCGAAAGCGGTCTGTACGTCAGCGACGTGCTTATTGAATAAAAATCGCGGACGGGAGCAAGTATTGCACCGCGAGAAAGTTTTCCCCACACTTGTTCTGTAAAAATCGTCGCTGAATTGCCGTCTGTTTCTCTGACCGTTCCCAATGCGACGGGAACAACAATAACGCCGTTTTTGCAACGAATGTCATATCTCGGCACAAAAAAACCGAGTTCTTCGCCGACTTTCACAAGTTCCTGCGCCTCTCTTTCGCTTATTGTAAGTTTTACATTAGCATTCTGATGTTGCCTTACAAGCGGTCGTCCGTCGTTGATTACCACTTTTCCCAAACTGCGAATTGCGCCGTTTTCACTCCTGAACAGAGAGTTTCTGCGAGCTCTGCCTACGTGTTTGCCTTTGCGGTTAAACTCATAAACAAACGGCTGTTGTATTTGCGCTTCAAGCGATATGTGATAACGGAACATTTCAAACAAAGACAAAAACTCGGCGTTTCTTGAATTAACCCTGTTTTGGCGTTCAAGTTCGTTGCTAATCTGAGGAAGCGTTGCCGCGGTATCGAAAAGCGTAATTTCGGCGGCGGGAACAATTGTCTGCTCTGCAACGGAAGCAGTCGCAATGCCGGGGATAAAAAGCATATTTCCGGGGAAAATCCAGTGCGGGTCGGCTATCCATCGGTTAAATTCCCAAATTCTGCGCCACATAAACGGGTCGCCCAGATGGGTCGTAGCCAAATCCCAAAGATTATCGCCTCTGATAACAGTATAATTAGGCGCATTGTTTTGCCCAAGCGCTAAATTCGCTTCGGGTTGCTGTGTACCGACTTGCGCAAATGCAAATATTCCGAATACAAATATAATAATAAGCGACACTATGTGTTTTCTCATACATTTCCTCAACAAATAACGATTTTTCATAGTAAATATAATACAAGTTCGCCGACAATGTATTATTTTATGTGAAAATAATGTAATTTTATACAAAATTTACGCAAAAAACGGAGGATTGCTTTGACAAATCCAAAATTTACGGCAGTATCAGAGGGTGTTTGTGCCGCAAAAAACTTTTACGCCTGCGGAACTACGGCAGGAATTAAGAAATCGGGAAATTCCGACTTGGGAATTATTTACAGTGATATTGACTGTGTTGCGGCAGGAACTTTTACCACAAACCGCGTTAAAGCCGCTTGCGTTTTGCAAAACTCAGGAATGCTTCCCGCAAAGAACATTCGCGCCGTTATCTGCAACAGCGGAAACGCCAATGCCTGCACTGGACAACGCGGAATTGACGACGCAAAAACGGTCGCAAAAAATGTAGAAACCGCGTTTAATTTGGAAGCCGAAAGCGTCCTGACCGCCTCCACAGGGATTATCGGCGAATTTCTTCCCGTCGAAAAAATTACCGCCGCCATACCCGCGCTTGAAAAAAATTTATCGAGAAACGGCGCGCATTCTTTCGCAACGGCAATTATGACAACCGACACCAAACAAAAGGAGTGCGCGTATGAAATCGAACTTTCGAGCGGAACATTCACCATCGGCGGCTGTTGCAAAGGTGCGGGAATGATTGCTCCGAATATGGCAACTATGCTCGGATTTATCACCACCGATTTGAATTTAGACCAAGACGCACTAAACACTCTCCACAAAAAAACCGTTAACGCCACATTCAATAACGTAACAGTTGACGGCGACACCTCCACAAACGATATGGTTATAGTAATGGCAAACGGCGCAAGCAAAACTTCTGCAAAAACCGACGAAGACAAAAAACTTGTGGAAGAAGCGTTTTTCACGGTTTACAACGAATTGTGCGCAAAAATCGCCGAAGACGGAGAGGGCGCAACCAAGAGAGTGGAAATTCGCGTTTCAAACGGCAAAAACTTTACCGACTGCAAACTCGCGGCAAAATCCGTAGCAAATTCCAACCTTACAAAATGCGCAATGTTCGGAAACGACCCGAATTGGGGCAGAATTTTGTGCGCAACAGGATATTCGGGCGCGGAACTCGACCCCGCAAAAATCGTAGTAAAACTATGCGGCACGCCCGTGTTTGAATACGGCTCCCCCGCAAAATTCAACGCCGCAGAATTAAGCGCAAAAATGAAATCAAAATTAGTGCTGATAGAAATCGACCTCGGCTTTGCAAACGGCTCCTTTGCCGTTGCACACACCTGCGATTTCAGTTATGATTATGTGAAAATCAATGCGGAGTATAGTACTTAAGTTTAGGATTTCGGCAATTTTTCGTTAACAATAACATCCGCAAACGAATTTTTTATAAGTCCCTTTTTTCTCGCCCAATGAAGCGATAATTTGTGTACGTTCCATCGTGCAGATATTTCGTCGTATAATTTCGGATTAACGGGTCAAAATTCGTGAAATATTTCAGGTCTTTCGGCGGAACTTCGCCGCGTTGAAGCGCAAAAAAGTCCATTTGCAGATATTTTTCTTCGATTGGCGCCGTTAAAAAATTCGGGTATTTCTCTTAAATATTTTATCATTTTTTCTCCTTTTAATCCTTCGTTATTGCGGTTGGCTCAATTTTTTTTAAGGCTTCCTTAATCTGCGGATAGTATTCAACAACCGCCTTGAATTGAACATCGTTTCCATCTTGGTGAACGTTGTAGTTTTCTAATGCATTTTCGTTTGCCTCTTGACTAGTATCGACATTTCGTAATTTTATAGAATAACCGTTTTCAATAACAATATGCGGATATTCTTCACCGAAATACTCTTTGTTAATAATCGCCATCGCCCAATACCAAATATCGTCGGCAAAGGGGGCAAGTTTTTTGAATAATTCTTTGTTGTTAATATCTTTGTGAAAACACTTCGGAGGATACAATATGCCGCCGACACCCGTGGGAAATAAATTTTTCAGATTAGTTTGTCCGTTGCAATTATTCCATTGACAATAAGGCAGAAGATTGTTGTTTTTATCTACTTTTATTCCGTGTGCGCGATGACAAATGATTTTTGTAGGATTTTCCTTGTGCTTGTTCAGCAATTTTTCAAGCCAATTTTTCGGATAATAAATATCGTCGTCAGCTGTGATAATATAATCATCCGGAAACATTTCAAGCGCGGGAAGAAGTTTGGTGTATGCTCTTATGTCTTCGCAAAAACGAATTTCGAGACCTTTTTTCGTTAAGGACTTCATTGTTTTGGAAATATTTTCTTTATCTTTATGTCCTACCCATAAAACAACCTTATCAGGTCTTACTCTTTGGTTCAAAAGTGTAATAATTGCGTAAGGTGCTACATCTTTTAATCGTTTTCCGTAAGAAGTCAGAGAAACGATATATCGCGGCGAATCTTTTTTGCTTTCCAATGGCTTAACAAACGGAATTATTACAAATTTCTTAAATTTGCGCCATTGTTCGTGCAGGGCTCTTTTCTTCTTTTTGAAGCGTTTCCATAAAGTCATAGTTTTCTCCTTTATCCGTTAATTTGTTTCCAGAAATTTTTATTGTGAGTAATGAGTTTTTTGAATATTTTCTTTAAGTTTTTCTCCGTGCGCTTTTGTTCATTAGAAAAATGCCATTCTATGTAATTTATTAAATCCTGAAACTTAGGTTTTAACTCTTGTGCGTCATATACAAATTTATTATTATCAAAAAAATCAATCAAATCTTTTGTTGCGCCTAAAATTCCTCTAAATCCTTTTTCGCCCAAAGGTTGAACGTTTGTTCGCAAATATATATGCTTAATTGCTTTTTGCATTTTATTTATATAAACTTGTCTATATACAGGTTTTTTGCCTCTTGTCATAACAATCAATGTTGCTCCGTCTTTCATAAACAAACTGTGATGTTCGAGCGTTCCTGCAATACAAGCGTAAAAGTTAGCGTTAGCAACAAGTTTAATTTGTTCTTCTAACGGCAATTGTTCGGGGTAAAATATTTTATAGCCGTTCTGTTCAAACACACGCTCTATCTTGTTTTCATTCATAAGAGTTAAAAAGGGATGTAGTTTGGAGCGAGAAAAATATACTTTGTCGGGATAATCTCCGTCTTCTTTATAAAATTTCTTTGCAATTGCACGGAATGTATCAATAAATTCTTCACTTATTCTGTATGGACCTTTGCCGTTTCGCGGCATCCACGTCGCAGAAAACGACTGTTTTACCACAACAACGCTTTTAAGTTGAATGTATTCTTTTATTGTAATAACGTTATTTCTATTTACTCCCAAATATCCAAGCAATGTTAAAGTAGGCTCACTTGGCTCTTCGTCAATAAATACTATTTTGTGATTTTTGTAATCGCTATTCAAAAGAATATAAGCAACCGCCATTGTCCCAACCAAAGTATGCCCGAAATGATTTTGAGGTCTGCCGAAATAAATCGCGTCGTCGTCAATATATTTTATCGCGGTTTTGGATAAATTTATGCGAGACGGAGATAAAACGTCTTGTTCCATAATAACCGTTCTGCTTTGACGTATGGGACATCCTTTATCGTCAAGAACGCCCGCCGAAAAAAAACTTGTACGAAAAATCCTTTCGCTTTTACCAAAAGACGGCTGTATTATTCCTTTTTCAATTATCATTGGTTTTAACGCCATTAGTTTTCTCCTTTTTTAACGACGATTTTTCATATCGTTAATCATTCTTTTTATTTTATTCCAAAGTTCAGCAACAATAAGCGCCAAAAAAAACGGGGACTTATTATCGGTTTTAATAATCTTTTGACTAAGAGCAGTATTTATTAAATATTCGGCAATTTTATCTGTCGTTAAATGCTCTTTTGTGAAATTTCTGATTTGCTCGCAATATTCATTCAACAATTCATGGTTGCACACACCTGCTTTATTGGAAATTTCATCAAAAACATTGTTAGTTTTCAGAATAAGTTCTTTGGGAAAAGAGGTCATTATTTCTTTGGGGCAATCCGATAAATCCGGAAACCAAGGAATACAGCCGTTAGCCATTATTTCGTAATGTCGGAAGCAATCCCAGCCTGATTTTTTTGTAGTTTTGCCAAAATAAGATATTGCATAATCATGGTAATAATCACTTTCGTTTTCATAAATATACGTAGAAACATCTCCGGGTATAATATGTGCAAGCATTTTTTCTTTTGGCTTTATCTCGTTTATTATTTTCTCTTTGGGAATAGCGAAAGAAATCGGAAATATGCCTTTGTGATTATCAATCAATTCTCTTTTAAAATGGAGTGTTTTATTGGCAAAAAAACTATGAATATAAGTTTGATCTTTGCCATCGATAGATATTATCCTTTCTTTGGGATAAAAAATAGAAATCAAATCAAAGTGTTTTTGGCAACGCCATATTGCGCCGTAAACAACAAGGTCAAAAAAACGCTGTTTAACTTTTTTTCGAACTTCACGTGTTGTGATGACGTTTCTTAATTTTGAGTCAAGCAATCCTGTTGTCGAAAACCCTTTTCCGTGCATTCTTTTCAGTTTTTGTTTTTGTTCTTCGGACATATCGTTGAACATAAACCAGTTATTAGAAATTTCATAAACGTCTCTTCCGTACAATGTTTTTAGCCCGTGAAACACGACATCACTTTGATAATCGACTTTTCTGTCGATGTTGATAAAAAGAATTTTCATTTTTCCTCCAATATTATTTTCCCATTAGCAATAACATCAAAAAAAGAGCTTACAGGAACTTGCTTAAATTTGTCAAATCTGTAAGTCAATTTATGGATATTGCTTTTTGCTTTAATTTCGTCAAAAACTTTTTGGTCAAAAATTTCAAGCGCTTTCATTTGCAATCTGTGGCAATCCGTATCGCCGATAATTTCGCAGTTTAAGTCTTTCCACTCGGAATTCTCCATCATTCGGTTAAATAAAATTTGAAAAAAGAAATAATGTCCCATTTTTTTCTCTTTTTTCCAGTATTCAAGCAAAATACTAAGCAGGTCGACGACAATTTTATTATTTGGTTTTGCAATCATAAAAGAATTCAGCATTCCTGCTTGAAATGTCGGTTTCCAAGAGAAATACAAAGGGTCGGCTTTAATAAAAACATCTGCGTCCGGCGGCGGTATCTTAGAGCGCTGAAACGCAAAAAAATCTTCATTCAACATTTTTTCGTCTATTGGCTTTGTCAAATAAATTGTTGCATCGAGCCAAACGCCGCCGTAAGCTGAGAGCAAATATAAACGCACAAGATTTGCCAATTTTGCAAAACTAAATCCGTTTTTTCCGAATTTTTCAAAGACAAAAGCGGGCAATTCAACATAATCCCACACAATTTTGTCGGTCAGCAAAATTATTTCGTAATCGTCGCAGTGTTTTTTCACGGAATTAAGACATTCGACAACCATTTTCGACGTATTTTCATTTACTCCCTGATGCCAATATTGCCAAAAAATCTTTTTTCCGACTAATTCGGGCTTTTTGGGAACAGCGGTAAATTTTTCTATTTTCCCGTCTAAAAAATCCGCGATATAATTGTCTAATTTTTTCGCAACTCTATTTTGTTTCGGAACGCTTGTTATCGCTCTTATTTTTTTAAGAGTTATACTTATTTTAGAAACTATTTTATATCTGACTTTCAACATTTTCTCTCCGATTTTAAGCAAAATGTTTTTTAATGTAATACAAATATCTATTTGGGCGCTTGATTTTATTTACTCGCATAAAATTTTTGAAAATACTTCGCGCTTTTTGTCTGTTTTCGCTTCTTTGTTTTTCTCGAACAGGGTCATACTTTTTGTTCAATATTGACGAATCCCGATTTTTGTAAAAATAAACGGCATTTGGACAAAGAACAACTTTGTTTGCATAATAAATCATAGGAATCATAACGGGTTTATCTTCCATCGGAACTAAATCGGGAAAAGAAAATTTTTGCTCGTTCCAAAAACTCCTTTTGATTAAATACCGCCAAGCCCAACCCTGAATCGCAACCTCTGTTTTTCCGATTTTATCGTTAGTTTCCGACAAAACTTCGCTTTTTTGAAACCAAATGCTTCTTTTCGGCTTTTTCTCATAAAAGACAGAGCACGCTACGACATCGGCATTTGTTTCTTCCGCAGCAATTATCATTGTTTCATAAAAATCAGGGCTAAGCAAATCATCGGAATCCATAAAATGAATATATTCGCCTGTTGCATTTTCAACACCCGAATTTCTTGCGGCGGGCAAACCGCTGTTTTTTGAATGCTCCACCAATTTTACACGGCTGTCAATCCGGGCGATTTCGTTGGCGATTTTAGCGGAATTATCAGTCGGACAATCCAAAACGCAAACGATTTCCAAATTTTCATATGTTTGAAAACGAATAGAATTTAATGTCGCCTTCAAATATTTCTCCGCGTTGTAAATCGGAATAATTACGCTGATTTTCATTTTTTCCCTCCGTTGGTAATTTTCCAATAACCCACTTTCCGACTTCCGATGCGTTCGATTAAACCCATATTTTTAAGTTTAGCGATATTTTCTTTCACTTTGCTTTCAACAATTTTTACCATTGCTGATAATTCTGTTATTGTAATCGCAGAATTATCAGCAATACATTTTAGTATCATCTGTTGGTTGGCAGATATTTTATTGTCCCCTTTATTGTCCCCTTTATTGTCCCCTTTATTCTGACCTTTTTTATTCACAATAACATCTGCCAATGAGCCGATGGGAATCTTCTTTCTTGTCCAGTAAAGTGTCAATTTATGCACGTTGCATCGAGCCGTTATTTCGTCGTATAACACTTGGTTGAAGCGGTCAAATCCCGCTATCAAAAATCTATGAAAATCGGCGTAGCAGACAATTTCGCAATTCTGTTTTTTCCATTCGTCGTGTTGCATCATTTGATTAAAGCAAATTTGAAAAAAGAAATAATGCCCTGTTTGCTCCTCTTTTTTCCAGTATTCAAGCAATATGGAAAGAAGGTCGTTTATAATTTTATTATTCGGCTTTGCAATCATATAGGAATTTTGCATTCTCACAAAAGATTTTTCAGACCAAGAAAGACCTATCGGGTCAAAATTTGTAAAATATTTCAGGTCGCTCGGAGGTGTTTCGCCGCGCTGAAGCGCGAAAAAGTCTTTTTGCAAGTATTTTTCTTCGATGGACGCAGTCAAATAAATTGTCGCGTCAAGCCAAACACCGCCGTAAGCAGAGAGCAAGTACAAGCGCACAAGATTTGCAAGTTTTTCGAGTTTGTAGCCGCCCGCGCCTAATCTTTTGAAAACAAATTCGGGTAATTCGAGAAATTCATTCATATTTTCGCTTGACAATACAATTACTTCGTAGTCGCTCATTTGTTTTTTAACGGAATCAAAGCAAGTGCGGACAAGTTTCGGCGTGTTTTCATCAATTCCCTGATACCAAAATTGCCAGATAATTTTTTTGCCGACGAGTTCGGGCTTTTTAGGAACAGCAGAAAATCGCTCTATTTTCCCGCTTAAAAAATTCGCAACGTAACTATCCAGTTTTTTGGCTATTGCAACTTGCACCGGAAGGTCTTTTTTGGCTTGTCGCGCTTTCTTCCACTGTTTATATATTTTTGAAACATTTATTAAAAGTCCCATTTTTTTCCTTTCTTACGCGCACAAAAATACTATATTGGCAAGCAGAAAATTTGAAAATATTAAATAAAGCAGTAATAACACATCATTTCTTCTTTGCCTAATATTATTTTATAAACAAAAAAAACAAGGGTGGTTAATTTTTATGAAAAATGTCGTAAGAAAAATAGGTGTTTTGTTTCGTGACGGAGTGAGCAAAAACTTAAAAGATTTGGAAAAATACAAACAAATAAAAAGCGATATAATTTGTTTGAATCAAAAAATAAATAATGCCAGAAATTATCTGCTTAGATTAAACCCAAATGAACAAAATGCTGAAACGACAGAAATAATTAAATTTGTTGAAAACAACAATTTGTACATGATGTATGCGCATGACTTCATAAAAGAATATAATCCGATAAACATAAATGTCCTTACAGATGAAGAGTGTAATATGAATTATGTTGTACACAACAATAAACGGTTGTATTTCCCACAAGCGTTTGATACGGAAAATTGCCGCAATTATTATTGCTCTCTGTGTGTAGAACAAGATCACAGGTCTCCGCACAGATATGATACTCCGGAATATTCACCCAAGATTGGCGATGTAATTGCCGACATTGGCGCGGCAGAGGGGGTTTGGGCTTTAGCACACGTAGAAACAGCCGGGAAAATATATTTGTTTGAATGCGAACAGGAATGGATAACCGCATTACAAAAAACATTTGAACCTTGGAAAGATAAGGTTGAGATTGTTAATAAATTTATTTCTGATACAACTAATGAGAAATGTATAACTTTTGACGATTTCATAAAAGACAAAGAAATCAATGTTATTAAAGCGGACATCGAAGGCGCAGAACAGGCAATGTTGCGCGGTTGTGCGCAAACGCTTTCACGGCGGGAAAAAGACGATTTGAAATTACTGTTATGCACATACCACAAAAGCGATGATGCGGAAAACATAAAATCAATTTTGGAAGAAAGCGGTTTTGCAACCGAATTTTCAAAAGGTTACTTGGTTGTGTACTGGGACGATAAAGAACCGTATTTACGAAAAGGAGTAATACGGGCGCAAAAAAAAAACAAATGGAGGTGAGTAATGATTAGAAAAATTAGAAGTTTTTTCAAGAAAAAAATATGTCCGCCGCGTAATATTCCGGTAGAATTAGAGAGCGAGTTTACTATGAACGGAAGAATTCCGGTTATTGATTATTATTTTGACGGTACAGTAAGTAATCCTGTAAAAATTACTCAACAAGCATATAAAGACGTATTTTCGCAGTTAGATGGTAAGCTGTTCAAATATTATGGCGATGACGTTTGGGCGTTCTATGATGCTTTTACGGATTATTCGCTTGAAAACAAAACGGTTTTAATTTTTGGTTTAACCGACCCTAATTGTGAAGCAATGGCAATATGGAAAAATGCAAAAAAAGTTTATGTGGTAGATTACAACAAACCAATCTGCGAACACGAAAAAATAGAAGTACTTACGCATAATGAACTTATAAAAACGGGGCTGAAATTTGATATAGGTATTTCGTTCTCTTCCTTTGAACACGACGGGCTCGGAAGATACGGCGATCCCATTTCGCCAAACGGTGATTTGAAAGCCATGCAATACACAAAATCATTGATTAAAGAAGATGGTTTGCTGTTTTTAGGCGTTCCAAATGGCAAAGATTGTCTGACTTGGAACGCGCATCGCATATATGGTGCGCTGAGATTTCCGATTTTGATTAAGGGTTATCTTTGCTTAGACGTTTATCATATAAAAAGCGCGGAAATATTTGACGGTGAATTGGGAACTTACGTACAACCGCTTGTTGTTTTGAAAAATGTTTCGGAAATCAAAGAACAAGATTTTACATCTCGTATAAATCACGCAAAAGAGTTGCAGAAACAAGAAAAAACCGGCACTCGTGACGGAGTGTTGCTGGAAATAGTTCTACAAATGCAAATAGCGGAAGAACAAAAGGGAAGTTTTTTTAATGAGTAACAGTAATAAACCTACGGTTATTTGTGTTTATGAGGGGCAAAAATACGGGCTCACAGACATTATAAGAGGGCTTGTCAGCATTTATAAGTTGTGCAAAAATCTTGAATTGCAGTTCAAAATAAACATTGTTGAGCCGATTAACTTGTCGGATTTTCTTTTGCCGAACAAATATAATTGGAAAATCTCGCAAGAAGAGATTGCTGTTGCAGAGCAAGAAAACAACAAAATAGACCTTACAGGTTATGATTCGGCGCAAGACGCGCTTCACAAAATTAAAGCAAAATGCGAAAATCACAACTACTTATTTGTCGTAAGCAATTCGGAATTCGCACAAAAAGAAGAATACGGCGAATTGTTTGAAGAATTATTTCGACCAACAGAAGAGTTGCGCAACGCTATTGATTTACATCTAAAGCGGATTGGCAACAATTTTGTTTCGGCAACTTTTAGATTTCAGCAATTATTAGGCGATTTTACAGATGATGGCGGAAATGACCCAATAGTGCTGACTTCGCCGAAAAGAGAGGTGTTTTTAAAACAATGCCTTAAACATTTAGACGAAATTCACAAAGAGAATTTAGAAAAAAAGGTATTTGTTGCTTCCGACAGCATTTCATTTCTTACTACTGTGCAAAAGTTAGATTATGTTTATGTTGTTCCCGGAGAAATTGCGCATGCGGGTAACGATTCACTGAAAAATATCGAAAAAAATGTTTGGACAAAATATTTTTTAGATTATTTTCTTCTGAAACATTCTCTACGAATTTATCAAATAATTGACGGTCTTATGTATAGAAGTGCAATTCCAAGAATCGCGGCTATGCACGGCAAGGTTGATTTCATTGTAAGAAACCATAATGAAATTGTTTTTAATAAAATTGTTCAACAACTTGGTCGAAGTTTTTCAGGCAATATAGCAAAAGAAATAAGAGAAAAGGAATCGTTGATACAACAAGCGTTGTCGCAACTTCGGCATCCTTATTACTTAAAAAATAGCGGTTTAGATGTTTATGAAAAACTGCAAGACGACAAATCGCGAATGATTTTCATAAAATTATTTTACCTTAACTATGTATCTAACAGCAATAAACATTTGCGTTTTTGCAGTAAATTTCAAAAATTTATTCGCAAATTATTTCCCTGTAAAACAAATTTTTTAAGTTTTACTTCTATAGTGGAAGCAAAAGAAACTATTCGCCGTTGTAAACCGGATTTAACCATTAACATTTATAGTAAGCAGGATATAGTAGAATTGCCGGCTTGCTTTTTACAGTTTGTGCCGGAATACAAGTTTTATATTCACGGTTATAATTTTTTCACAGGGAAAGGTGTATTGTGCGCCATAATTGACAAAAACTGCAAATAGTTTCCCTACTTCTTTGAGAAAAATATTATTTTATCTTACAAATATTCTCTGAAAGACTGAGGAAACGTGATTAACTTCAACGAAGCGCCTTTTTTAGGCAACGAGTTTGATTGCATAAAAGAAGCAATAGATTCAAAGCATATAAGCGGCGACGGTAAATACACCAAGCTCTGTAATAGCATTTTAGAAAAACAAACCGGTGCAAAGAAAGCGCTTTTAACAAGTTCTTGTACCGCTGCGCTGGAAATGAGCGCTTTAATGCTAAACTTAGAGCCCGGCGACGAAGTAATTTGTCCCAGTTTTACATTTGTCACAACTGCAAGCGCTTTTGCTTTGCGAGGAGCAAAAATCGTTTTTGCGGATATAAAAAATGATACATTGAATTTAGACGAAAGCTTACTGGAGCAAGCAATAACTTCCAAGACCAAAGCAATTATACCCGTGCATTACGCCGGTGTTTCGTGTGAAATGGATAAAATTTTAGAGATTGCAAAAAAATATAATCTTGCAGTAATAGAAGACGCAGCACAAGCAGTCGGCAGTTTTTACAAAGATAAACCTTGTGGTTCTATCGGAGATTTAGGGTGTTTTTCATTTCATGAAACAAAAAACATCTCTTGCGGAGAGGGCGGGGCATTACTTGTAAATAATGAAAACTTTATTGAACTTGCAGAAATAATAAGAGAAAAAGGCACCAATCGCAGTAAGTTTTTCAGAGGACAAGTGGATAAATACACTTGGGTGGAACTGGGAAGTTCTTATTTACCGAGCGATATGCTTGCGGCATATTTGTATCCGCAGCTTTCGAAATGTGAACAAATCAACGGCAAGCGAATTGAGCTTTGGAATAATTATCATAAAAATTTTGAAGAATTTGAGAAAAAAGGTGTAATAAATAGACCTTTTATTCCCGCGAATTGCAAACATAATGCGCATATGTATTATTTGCGGTTTAACGATATGGATACCAGAACAAAATTTATAAATTTTATGAAGCAAAGCGGTATTATGTGTGTATTTCATTATGTTCCGTTGCATTCAAGCCCTGCCGGACAAAAATACGGACGCGTTGCCGGTAAAATGGAAACCACAAACAATGTCGGCGAGACATTAGTCAGATTGCCTCTTTTTTATGGAATGGACTTTGAAACACAGAACAAAGTCATAGAAAAAGCAAATCAGTTTTTTAGAGGATTATAAATGGTTTCTTTACGAAAAATTACAGAAAGCGACACTCCGCTTATATTAAAGTGGAGAAATTCGGATTTTGTTATGAACAACTTTGTCATAAGAGAGCAATTTACCGAACAAGGTCATAAATATTGGCTTGAAAATGTTATTGCCAAAGGAAAAGCGGTTCAATATATAATACTGTGTGATAATATACCCATAGGTTCTGTTTACATAAGGGATATTGACAACACTCATAAAAAAGGAGAATTTGGAATTTTCATAGGAGAACAGGATTTTGTCGGGAAAGGGTTAAGTTATTTAGCAACAATAGAAATATTGAGAATAGCCTTTGAAGAATTAAACTTACACAGGATATATTTACGAGTATTTCCGGACAATATTCCAGCAATAAAAACTTATGAAAAAGCGGGATTTGTAAAAGAGGGTATTTTGAGAGATACGGTTTTTGTTGATGGGAAGTTCAGAGATATGCTTTTGATGGCAGTGGTAAATTCTAAAAAAAAAGTTAGAGGCTCGTAATATGGGTTTGAAAACTAAAATGAGGAAAACTTGGGGAAGAAAATTTTCTAAGTTTTATGCCCTTAAAGAAGAGTTTGTTGCAATAAATCCCATATTTGACACTCGTTATCTGGATAAAAAAATTGGCGACTATGCTTTATCTATTGTTCCGCGCCCCGCATCCGATACCGCTATAAACAAAAACAATGTAGCCTTTCTTGCATCTACGCTTGGTCGTACGGGAGGGCATACGGAGTTGTTGAAAAATTTTGCACAGGCATTGCCGAAAAAATATAAAAGCAATTTGTTTTTAACCAAAAAGACCGACACTGAAAAAAATGCTTCTTTAAAAGTGGCGGAAATTAAAAAATACTCTAAAATAAGCGGCGTCGATTTTGATTGGATGAATGAAAAAGGGTTGTTGAAAAAATTGATGAAAAAATTGATGAAGTTTTCTCCGAGCGTGTTGATAACATTTATTCACATGGACGACTCTTTTGCCGTTGGTTTGCTTGCCTTGCTGAATAAATATACTAAAATTAAAATTATTTTTTGCAATATAGGCTCGCAACATTCAAGTTTAGGGATGAGTTTTGCCCACTTAATTTGGGAAGGTATGCCTGCGACTGCCTATTTAACTCAAAAATACAGAGGATTTAAGAACACAAAAGTTTTAGGCTTATGTTATTTAACAAAAGACAATTTGCCGACTTTTAGCGAGCAAGAAATCGCAACGGTAAGACGAAATATGGGTATTCCCGAAAATGCAATTTGTACTATGACCGGTTGTTTGGCTTATAAGCTTTTCGAAAATGATACTTCTCCGTATTTGGAAATGATAAAAAAATTACTGGAAAAAAACGAAAATCTATGGCATGTACTAATTACCAGATTTGACAAAAAACAAAAAGAAATCTTTGATAAAAAAAATATGCCCAAGAGGTTTATACTTATGGATTTCAAAGATAACTTTAAGTTATATTTTAAGTGCGCCGACGTTTTTATAGATAGTATTCCGCATTCGAGCGCGCTTACTATGGTGGATTTAATGAGCTTACGAGTACCGATTGTGGCATTCAAAAACACCGATAATTTAGCATTTACATTTCACGAATATTTGCCCAAAAACTATGATTATCTTTTTGAAAATATTTCAGATATGCAAGCAGGAATCGAAAAGTTATATCAAAGTAAAGACGAGCAAGAACGAATCAAAAACATAAACTTTGAGCATTTTTTGGAAAAATTTGAAGGACATAACGTTGTTGAAAACGTATTAAATGCAAATACTTTTGATTTGGAAATAGACGACAAACAGTATGAGAACTTTAAGGAAATTAAATTAAAAAGTTGGCCTTTGTAAAAGGAGAAAACAATGAATAAAAAACTTCGCGCTTTAGGTGTTGTTCTTCCGCAATTTCACCCGATTCCCGAAAATGACGAATGGTGGGGTAAAGGTTTTACCGAATGGACAAATGTTGCAAAAGCAACTCCGCGCTTTAAGGGACATTATCAGCCGCATATTCCCGCTGATTTGGGATTTTACGATTTACGCTTGGAAGAAGCAAGAATTGCGCAAGCCGAATTGGCAAAAAAACACGATATTTACGGTTTTTGTTATTATCACTATTGGTTTCACGGCAAACAACTGTTGGAAAGACCGGTAAACGAGATTGTGGCAAGCGGCAAACCCGATTTTCCTTTTTGTTTGTGCTGGGCAAACGAATCTTGGGGCAGAAATTGGGGCGGAAATGAAAAATGCATTATTCAAGAGCAAAAATATAGCGACGAAGACCACCTAAATCACATCAATTATTTACTTAAAATGTTTAAGGATAAGCGCTATATAAAAGTTAACGGCAAACCTCTTTTTATTATATATAGGCAAAAAAACATTCCCAATGTCGAAGATATGATAAACAAGTGGAATGCAGAGGCAAAAAAAGCGGGTTTTGAAAACGGGCTTTATGTTTTATCGGCAACAGCATTTGGAGCCGATGGGTCTAAAGAGCCGCTTCCGACAGGATTTGACGCTTCTTGGAATTTTTTGCCGTTCATTTTTGCAAAGAAAAACGACTTCTTCAGAATAGCAAGAAAAATAAGAAGTTTTTTTAGTTCTAAAGATAAAGTAAATCCGTATAGCGGTGTAGTCGATACTGCTTTGAAAGAGTATAAACCCGTAAAAGAATGGAAAGAATATCCGACAGTGTATCCCGGTTGGGATAATTCTCCGCGAAGAAAGAAAAAAGCGTTGGTTTTACACAATTCTACTCCCGAACTTTATGAGAAATGGCTTGCCGACACTTGTGAAAAATTTGAGCCGTACAGCGAAGAAGAAAATTTTATATTTTTGAACGCTATGAACGAATGGGCGGAAGGTAATCATTTAGAGCCGGATTTGAAGTGGGGATTGAAATATCTGGAAGCAACAAAGAGTGTTTTAGAAAAATATAAATAGACTTACATTTACAAGTTTTCGTTGCACAGCATTGAGAAATAAGTATCGGAATAATCAGCCGAACAAGCGATTTCATTCCTTTTTATTTTATACCGCGTCTTTTGAAAAAAAGACGCTCCTTTGATTTGCGCCCACTCGTTTTCGTCAAATTTCCTTATCAAATTATCTCCGACAAGTTGATGCGTTTGGTCTTCGGATATATGCGGCATTTTTTCAAATAAATTCTTTGCGGTCGGATTGTTAAGAACTAACGCCTTAAACATTAACTGGTGCTGAAAATAGTCAAGAGTTTTCGTTTCTTTCTTCCAAAATTCGACACACATTTCATACCACGCTTCACATAAAAAATTGCCCTTTTTGCTTCGTATAAAACAATTTTGCATAAAAGAATACGGAAAATGCGTCAGATTTCCGGTCAAAAAAACGAAAAAATCTTCGTCCGCGATATATTGCGGCACAAAATTCGTCATATAAGCAGTTGCATCAAGCCAAATTCCGCCGTGGTTTTTCAGTAAATTCAGGCGCAACAAATCCGAAAAATGCGCATAATCTATATGTCCTTTTTTAAGTTTATCCAAAATATATCCGGGCAAATCCGAATAATTTTCTATTGTAGAATTATTCAGTATCTTATGCTCAAAATTACCCTTGAACTTTTTGACGGTTTCAAGCGACGACTTTACTATTTCGGGAGTTTTTTTTCCTGTCGGATTATCCCAAAACTGCCAAATTATTTCGGGGCTTTTTTCAACGGCAATTGCTTTTTGAGGCAGGTTTTCTATCGTTTTCAAGTGTTTCCGAGCAAAATAATTTACAAGCATTTCCCCTTTCAATGAATAGCATTCATTTTTGCTTTTGCCTGTTAAGCGCAAAAACAATACGGCTGTTTTTGTATAAAATTTGGTAATATTTTGCGAAACACTCATAAAAAACCCTAAACAGCAAACTGCACTCTGTGTTCTTTACTTCTGCGTTTTGGCGAATCAATCAAACCGTGAGGCGTACAATATCTAAGTATGCTTTCACAGAGCTTAACAATACCGTTTCTGTAATTAATGTTCGGGCTTATAAAATACAGCGGCTCGTATTGAACTCGCAGTTTATGATGCAATACATATACGCTAAGTAGCCTTTCGGCAAAAAATGCAAGGTATCTTTTCTCGTATCCGGTATGGGCAAAAAGTTCGGGGCGTTTTTCCGCTTCAAACAATATCCGAAACAGCCACGAAAAATAATCGTCAAACAGTTCGTATCTTGAAATAAAGATACAGTATAGCGATATTCCGTTGTTGTTTTCAAAAACAGCCCGAAATGCTTCGTCATATTCCGGACAAATTTCGTGCATAAATTCTTTGATGCATTGATAAACCGACCCGGGTGGTAAGTGTTGAGATTTTACATCACAGCTGAAGAAAGCCGGTTTGGGCAGAATAATATCCGCCGAAGAAAGTTTGTCAATGAATCGTTCTCCGTATCCGTTCATATTTGGTATTTTGGGTACGCGAAACACCGAGAACTCACTGGAAGGGTGCTCCAAGTCAAAGAAACGTCTGTAATGCGACAGTCCTATGTACTCCAAGTCAGGATAAAGTTTTTTGATGTTTTTCCACACCCAGTACCATACTGTAAATTCGCCAAACACTGCGTTTTTTTCACTGATATTGCATTCGGTATCGTCGCCTTGCATTTTCAGGTCGTATTTTGAAACCGCTTTTCCTGCTTGAATCGGCAAAAAAATGTCATTTTTAGGCAATTCCCAAGGTTGGTAGTAGCAAATCGGAATTTTTATTTTGCAATCATCTGTCAAAACACACCTCCATATTGATTATTGACGTCATTACGAATAATACCCTAAATCAAATAAATGTTTATATTCAAAATCACCTTCTTTCATAAGAAATACTCCGGTTGTGCCGGAAGTAACTCCGCCGACAAAACATTCACATTTCGATAAATTATAAATCGAACTTAGGTATGTTAATTCTAAATCATACTTACCGCTGTCTAAGTTAACATTAGCCAAAAATTCATTTTCATTAAGATTTAATCGGCGCGAATCAACTCTTTTTTGCTTGTTTGTTAATAGTTTGTCTGCAAATTTTTCTGAGAAAATTGTATAAATATAGTCGTCTTCCGTAGCCAAATAAACATAATCACAGTTGCACTCTCGCATTACTTTTTCGGACGTTTCCAAAATCAAATTCGGCTCGGGCTGAACTCTGTGACTCTTTGGCTTCTTCAAATAGTAATCTGTCCCTCTTGCCAGTACTCCCAAAACCCGACCATTGTTCTTAAATATTCTTTCATATTCCGAATCAAGATAATTCTTGGCTGTTTCACTAAATTTAATATATCGTTTGAAATCATTTTTATATTCTTGGAACAATGCAAAATCTTTATCGATACTGTAAATATCAAAAAAACTATACTTGCTTATACAGGAAAACGGGCGCTTCTTTTTTTTTTCATTGAGAGACAATATGTTTTTACTGTTTGAGATTTGTTTCAAATCAAAGCCAAAAGGTTGTTCAAAAAAATATTCCCAACCATTTTCTTTGCTTATTTTTGATGTATCCCAAAATTGACCTTTATCGCTTCGCATATCCACAACAAGATTAATATTGTGCTTTACGCAATAACGGAGAATCAGTAAAACCGTATTTACTATTGAAAACAAGCCTCCGCTGTTGCCGTGTATCGGAAAGACCAAGAATTTCTTGTCTTGATTTTCTACTCCGTAACTTTTGCAATAAAATTTTGGCAACGCCCGAATATCCGACATAAAATACTTTAACAGTCTGCTAAAACGTTTTAAGACAAACGTATAATTTTGTGTAGGCTTCATATCCCCATCTCCTTAAACCTCTCCGGAATTTTTACAATCCATCTCATACCGAGCATACTCGGTTTATTCCAAGCATAAATCGGGCGAAAAACCGTCTGAATTAAACGCGCAAGTCCGAAATTTTTATCGCCGTCCGTCGCTTTTTTGTTTGAAATAGTATCAATAACGCGAAATCTCGCTCGCTTGTAATGCTTTTGTTCGCCTCGTGCAATAATATCCTGCGAATTAAATTTTTCCATAAGCGCGTCATAGTCAATATTGCCGAAATGAAGAAGATACAAATTTTTGTCTATACGAAAATTATGCCCATTTACACGATGAAACCCCCGCCCCCAACGAACAGGTTTTGCAATAATGCTTGTCTTTGTAAAACGGGAATTTATCAGCGCAAAATTTCGTTGCTCCAAAACAGGTTTTGACTTGTCGAGAGGTAATTCTTTGGTTAAATGTTGCCCGACATCAATTCCGAGAGCGGAAACGCTTGTTTTTATTTTAATTTGCGACAAATATTCCGCCAAAGAAAGGTGCAAATTCGGCTCTACTATCAGAAATTCGTCGGCGTCGCAACCGATTACCAATTCGTAGCCGACAGAAAACAACTCGGTAGCTCTGTCCGACAAAAAATCAAGGCGGCGTTTTTCGGCGTCCACCACCTTTATCCCTTGCTTTTCCACGATTTTCACATTTGTTTTTCCCGCGCCGCTCGGAGCAACTTGGTCAATACCGTCCAAATATATATATAAGTTTTCTTCGCCGAAAATTTTGCCGTAATAAGCAACCCAACGGTTCAAAAAGAACTCATCGTTTCTTGCCATTGTTATTACGCAAATTTTTTTCATAGATACTAAAACCTCATATTTTGACTTTATTTTTGCTCCTTATGCCAAAAAATACTAAATGCCGCCGAATGCAAGTGATAATTTCATTTTTTTGAAACTGAAAATAAAATGTTCTTGGCTAAACACAATCGGAATTCGCCCCTTAAATCACAAAAACATAGCCATATACAGCGGATAATAAATAACGCCGTTGTCGCCCACCTCCGTATTGTATTTGCTCAGGACAATACGCTTGTTAAGTTTTCCCTGTATTTCGCCGACAATCAAAAATTCTCTGTAATTTTTTTAAACCCGTTCGTGCAAAAAATCGTCAAGCGGGTAGGTGTTTTCGTATGCCTCTCTCAATTTGTCAATAACGTCCGACGTTATATTTTTTGCCCACATTCGAGTAATTTATCCGTCATTTTTCTTTTTAGCATAAGAACCTCCTGTTTTAAGGAGAAAATACTATATCACCACAGCTTTTCGCAAGGGCAAAAAAACAAAAAACACAACTTTTCGCAATTGAAAATACGCCAAAACCTCAACTTTTCGCAATGCAAAACAGTGTGTTTTTCAACTTTTAGCAACGTTCTATTCTCACAAATTCGTTCCGTAGCCGTGCATTTTACGCATTCTTATGTTTTTAGGAGTAACTTCGACCATTTCTTCATCGCTAATCCAGTCTATGCAGTCTTCCAATCCCATAACTCTGTGCGGAGTTAATGCAACGGCGTCGTCGCTGCCAGAAGCGCGGTGATTGGTGAGTTTTTTGCCTTTTGCGGGATTTACTACAATATCGTTCTCACGGCAATGTTCGCCGATTATCATTCCCGCATAGCATTCTACTCCCGGTCCTATGAACAAGGTGCCGCGTTCTTGCAGGTTGTCGAGCGGGTATGCAAGAGATGTACAGTTTTCTTTTACAATCATTGCGCCTTTATGACGGTTTTTTATTTCGCCTGCAAAAGGCAGATAAGCGTGGAAAATGTAGTTCATAATTCCCATTCCGCGAGTGTCGGTCATAAATTCGCCGCGATAACCCAAAAGTCCGCGCGTGGGAATATGGTATATAAGACGCGTCATTCCGCCGTCGGTTGGCTCCATAGAAACCATTTGCCCTTTGCGCTCGCCCAACCTGCTGATTACCGCGCCTTGGTATTGCGGGTCAACGTCGATTGTAAGCTCTTCCCACGGCTCAAGCTTTCCGCCTTTTTCGCCTTCTTTGTAGATTACCTGCGGACGTGTCACTTGCAATTCGTATTTTTCGCGGCGCATTGTTTCTATCAAAATCGAAAGGTGTAATTCGCCTCTTCCCGAAACCTTAAAACCAACGCGATCGGTTAATTCTTCTACTTTAAGCGCAACGTCGGACAATGTTTCTTTTGCGAGACGGTCGCCGATGTGGCGCGATGTTACAAATTCGCCTTCTTTTCCCGCAAAACCCGAGTCATTAGGAACAAAATTCATAGAAATTGTCGGCGGGTCTATCTCAACTGGAGGAAGCGGGCGCGGATTTTGTGGGCAGGTGTAAGTAACGCCGACAGTAATGTCTTCGAGCCCTGCAACGGCAACAATTTCTCCGCAAATCGCCTCTGTTGTCGGCACTTTTTCGTTCTTTTCAAAACGGTAAATTTTTGAAATTCTCGCGGGTTTTGAGTTTCCGTCGCGGTCGATAACCACGATTGGCGCGTTAATGTTCATTTTGCCCGATGTGATTTTTCCGATACCCAAGCGTCCCAAAAACGGCGAATAGTCGAGCGAGCTTACAAGCATTTGAAGCGGTTCTGTAATTGACCCTTTCGGCATCGGAATTTTTTCGATAATCATATCCAAAAGCGGCTTCATATCGGTGCCTTCTTTTTTGTAATCGAGCGTTGCTATTCCTTTTTTTGCCGAAGTATAAATTATAGGAAAATCAAGCAGTTCGCTTGGAGCGTCCAATTTTACGAACAAGTCAAAAACCATATCCACGGCATAGTCGGGACGAGCCGCGGGTTTGTCTATTTTATTTACCACTACAATAATAGGCAAGCGGAATTGAAGCGCCTTTTTCAGCACGAAAAACGTCTGCGGCATAGGACCTTCCTGAGCGTCCACCACAAGCAAAACGCCGTCCGCCATTCGCAAAACGCGCTCGACCTGTCCGCCGAAATCCGCGTGCCCCGGAGTGTCGATAATATTTATGCAGTGGTCGCGATAGTGAAGCGTTCCGTTTTTAGCGGCAATCGTTATTCCGCGTTCTTTTTCGATGTCCATTGAGTCCATCATTCTGTCTTGTCGGGCTTCTCTTTCTCCAAACATACCGCCTTGTTCAAAAAGTTTATCTACAAGCGTGGTTTTTCCGTGGTCAACGTGAGCGATAATTGCGACGTTTCGTAAGTTTTTCTGTTCCATTTTTCTATATCCTCTGTAAAATTTCGAGGGGAAAATACTTTTTTTCTGCAGACAAAAGGGGTTTTTACGTTTTATTTCCATAAAAAACACACTTTTTAGTGCAAAACCCTGTGTAATTTATTATATTTGTTGCGGAAATTATATGATATAAATGTTTTTTCAAAGGAGTTTTTAATGAAGAAATTTTTAATGGTAGCATTGGCGGCGGTATCAATGGTATGGGCGAATACGCCAGAGCCAATTGAATTAATGGGTGATTCCAGAATTTTGTGGGGAGCAGCATCGTGGGATATGGACGCTATGGGCTCTACTTCCAGAATTGTAGACGATGTTCAGAACCCACTAAACGGTGTAATTGAATTGGCGCCATCACCGGCAGTCAATCCATGGGCGTCGATAACCACAGCATTAGGCAGTCAATCTGCCGGTTTTATCAATTTGACCGGGCTCGCAAGCATAGACATTATATACACGGCAACGGGAACGCTTCGCCTTACATTGATGTCTCCGATAGGGCAAAATGACGGTACAGGTTTCAGAAGAGAACTTCTTGCCGCGGAAAATCCAACGCCCGTAAATATTCCTTTGAATACGATTGTTCGTCCTGATTGGCAGGGTGTAGAGCAAATAGATGTTGCGACCGTGTTAGACCAAATTACAGGTTTCGGTTTGACTGTCCCTTTCGGAACGGGCGGCAGTTTTGTTGTTTCATCTCTCATATTAAATTTCGGCGAAGACAATCCCTTAGGGTTTGTTGCTGTAAGCAACATCACAGGCGTTCCGACAACAGCAACGGTAGGCACAGCTTTGCCTTTGACGGGAACGGTAGCTCCGGCAAACGCAACAAACAAAACGATTGCTTGGTCGATTTCGCCGACAAACACAACGGAAGGCGCGACAATTACAGGAAATTCATTGACTGCAACAACGGAAGGAACTGTAATAGTAAGAGCAACGATTATCAACGGAGAAACAGAAACAACAGACTACACGCAGGATTTCTCTATTACAGTTAATCCTGCGGCAGCACAACAATTTTTAATAACGCTGGCGGCAAATCCTGCTGACCACAGTATGGGCTGGGTTAACTCACCGACACTTCCTGAAGGTTGGGGCTCCGTGGACGGGAGCTCTCAGGTTATAGTAGCGGCAATTGCGGCGGACAGGCATAGATTTGTTCGTTGGGAAGGAATTGCATCCACCGATAATCCGCTTACTGTTATAGTAAACAGCGACACAACAATAACGGCTGTTTTTGAGCCTACGAATTATCTTCAACTTATCGATTGGGAATGGAACAGCTGGTCATCATTCACTGACAATTTTGGCGGCTCAAGAGTTGATTTCGACGGAGCTCCGATACCAAATCAGACGGGCTTGAAAGTTGACGGAGCTTTGGTTGCGGAATTGACTTTGGGAACACCTGAGGGAGACAACTGGCCCTTCCTTGGACTCGGAACGTGGCCCATGGATTTTGACGAACTTGTATCCGTTGAAATTACATATACTTCCAACCGTCCGCTTCTTCTCGGTATCGGCTTAAACAACACAGGTGCGCCAACATCCGTAAATTACAATGCAACTTTAGTTCCCGCTACCACCCCAACTCCTGTAATGTTGCAACTGAGCCAGTTTTTAAGACCTCCGCATCCCCCTACAGGCTTCGACCCCGAAAGTCCCGATAATCTTTGTTTGGCGGCGGTAGCGGGCAGAAGAGGCGATTTTGCAGGACTTACGTTCTCTCACTTGAACTACGGGCAAACCGTTGAGCTTGAAGTTATTTCGCTTAAACTGATTTTCGGAACAGCTCCCACAGATTGCGGAGGCGGCTCCAGCGGAATAATCTCCAATGCAAGAACGGCAAGAACGGCTAACAGAATTGCGGTAACGGGAATTTCCGCTGGAAACATTAACCTGAATGTTTCAACCGCAGGAAGCTATACCATCGGTATCTACAGCGTTGACGGCAGACGTCTTGCGCAGACAAAAGCAAATCTTGTTGCGGGCGCAAACTCATTGACAGTCGGAAACGATTTGGCAAGAGGTATTGCAATCGTTCGTGTTCAAGGTGCAAACGCATCTTTGGTAAGAAGAATTTCGATTAGATAATTTTTGTAGGGGCGACCGCCATCGGTCGCCCTTTTTTTTCTACATTCGGTCAAAAACAAACGGATATTCCACAATCGTTGTGTCATTTTCGACGTCTATTTGCGGGAATTGCCATCTTCTTATCGCATTTACTACGTTTTTCTGAAAAATTACGTGCTCTATATTGCTTTCTACAATTCTGCACTCAAATACGTTTCCCTGCGCGTCAATTTTGAAGCGGACTATCATTCCGCCCGAAAGAGTGTTGCCTGCAAGAATATGGTCGCGATATTCTCTGCGAACGGTATTGGAGTTTCTGTCAATAAAGCGCATAACGCTCGCGCGGCTTCTTGCGCCGGTTATGGTTTGTCCGCGAATGCCTTCAAGCGCCGCGACCTCTTCGGCGCTCATAAAATATTCAGGACATCTTTCGTCGGTTATTCCCGCCCTGCCTGTCGTGTCCTGTCTTGCTCTTTGTCCGCCTAAAATAAGTTCCATCTGCGCAAAAGCAGGTATTGAAATTAAAGCGACAAATATAATCGCGGTTTTTAAGAAATTATTCATATTTTCTCCTTTTGTTTTTAGTTTATGTGTACAAAATAAATCATTTTCCCCTCAACAAAGGAGTGAAAAACAAAAAATATGCAAATAATTTGTCATTTTCTTGTTTTTTGTTTGCGGCAAAAAATATTTTAGTGCTGATTTTCTACGAAAACAAAAAAATTTGGAGGATATATAAATGTCAAGATCTTGTGATGTTTGCGGAAGAGCGCCTGTTTCGGGCGGTTCGGTATCACACGCTCATAACGTGAGCAAAAGAATATTTAAACCTAATATTCGTAATGTGAAACTCGAAATCGACGGCGTCAACAAAAATGCAAAAATTTGTATGAGATGTCTAAAATCTTTGTCTAAGGTTTAATCTTTGGACGGACGGAGAACTATGAGGTTCTTTGCGGCGCTTTTACTTTTAACTTCAGCGGTTTTTTCCAACAAACCGCTTGTTGTTGTTTCTATTTATCCGATATACGATATGGTATCCGTTGTCGCCCAAAACGAGGTTGACCTTATACTTCTTGCAGGACCGGGGATAGACCCGCACTCTTTTAATCCGAAACCCAAAGACGTCGCCAATATAAGCGCGGCAAATTTATTTTTCTACATTTCCGCGGATTTTGAGCCGTGGGCGAGTAAATTTGCTCAAAGAGCGAAATCGTCCGTCTCTTTTGCCGCGGCGGGAGAGCTTCATATTTGCAATGACAACAACCACGACCACAGCCACGCTCAAAACAGCGCCGCCGACCCGCACATTTGGATAGATCCCGAAAGAATACCGCATATAATAGAAACAATCCGCGATAATTTAATCAAACTTTTGCCTAAAAACGCAGAGTTTTTTAATGAAAACGCACAAAATTTAATTAAGCTATTCAGTGATTTGGACTTGCGCTACAAAGAGCAGTTTGCAACAGTCAAACGACGCGAAGTATTTTTCGCAGGACACAATTCATTTTCATATTTTGCAAACAGGTACAATTTAGAATTCATACCCGTAATGCAAGGATTTACCTCATCGGTGGAGCCGTCGCCAAAACAAGTTGCGACGATTATCGACCAAATTCGCAAAAACGGAACAGAATACATCTTTTACGACGCCCTCGAAAGCAAAGCGCTCGCCCAAACAATAGCCAACGAAACAGGCGTGGAAATTCTTCCGCTTTACAGCGTTCATACAATAACTCAGCAAGATTTCGACCAAAGAACAAGTTTCTTTGAATTTATGCAAAGAAACTACGAGAATTTGTTTCGAGGGTTGCAGTTTTAGTTAATCTTCTTTCTTCGGTACATCCGCAACTTGGACAAGCACCTTCAACAGGTTTACTCCAAGCCATTTTTCAAAAATAAAACAAACTATCGCATACAATACGCGGCACAAAGTATATTATACTATGCTTTAACTGCAAAAGGAGCGAAAAATGTCGAAAGCGATAAATATCTATATTCCTGTAAAATTTGCCATAATCAAATTAGGGCAAGACATTGGCAACGCGCGAAAACGCAGGAGAATAACGACTGCTCTTATGGCGGAAAGAGCGGGAATATCGAAGATTACTCTCTCCAAAATAGAAAAGGGCGAGGCAAGCGTTTCTATGGCGGCGTATGCCTCTGTTTTGTTTTGTTTGGATATGATAGAGCGCCTGAAAGACATCGCCGATATAAAATATGATTTTACGGGAAAAGTCCTTGCAGACGAGCAACTTCCGAAGAGAATTCGGTCGCCGAGGAGTGAAAAATGAGCAACAGAAATATCGGCGTTTGGTTAAATTCGGACGGGCAAAACCACAAAATTGCAACTTTGTGGAGTAATTTTCGCAATGGACAGGAAACATTTTCTTTTGAATATTCACAGGAATGGCTCAACGACAAACGACGTTTTGCAATAGAGCCGCTGTTAAAATTATCGCAAGGGCAATTTCACAGAAACAAAGCCCCTTTCGGCGCTATTGGCGACACTATGCCTGACAGGTGGGGGCGAATTTTGATGAACAGAGCCGAGCAGTTGCACGCAAAAAACGAAAAACGCCCGCCGCAAACCTTAAGCGAATGTGATTATTTGTTGGGAGTTAATGACTTTGTTCGTCAAGGAGCGCTTAGATTTACGGAAAAAAACGACGAAATTTTTCTGCACAACTCTCAAAAAAATAGTATTCCGCCGCTGATTTTGCTTTCAAAATTGCTTTACGCCTCGCAAAAAATTATAGATAAATCCGAAAAAGAACAGGACTTGCAATTACTGCTCGAGCCCGGTTCGTCGCTTGGCGGCGCAAGACCAAAGTCGTCTATGATAGATATAAACGGGCATATTTCGATAGCAAAATTCCCGAAAAAAGACGACTTTTACAACGTTGTTTTATGGGAAGCGGTTGCATTAACGCTTGCGCAAAAAGCAGGCGTAAATGTTCCAAAGTTTCGCATTGAAACGGTCGATAAAAAGAATGTGTTAATTATAGAAAGGTTTGACAGGCTCGGCGAAAAAAGAATTCCGTTTATTTCGGCGATGACAATGTTAAACGCCAACGACAACGAAGAGCATAGTTATCTGGAAATTGCTTATTCTTTGGCGCAATACGGCTCAAATCCAAACGCCGATAAAATGGAATTATTCAAGCGAATAATTTTCTCGATACTGATTTCCAACACCGACGACCATTTGCGCAATCACGGATTTTTATACGAAAACAACGGGTGGCGACTTTCTCCTGTTTACGATATAAACCCAACTCCTCGCGACGTAAAAGCAAAAATTTTATCGACTAAAATTGACTACGACAACTATTCGGCAAACACGGATATTGCTTTATCGGTTTGCAACGAATTTTCGCTGTCGCTTGCACAAGCAAAAGAAATCACGGGAAATATCGAGGCAATCGTGAAAAAAGAATGGCGGAATGTTGCCCTGCGTTTTGGAATAAAGAAAAGCGAAATTGATTATATGGCTTCAGCGTTTGAGTGAGATTACAGCACATTATACAGTTTAAGTTATTGTAGGCGTATTGAATGCGCTCTAAGAAACCGTAATACCGTGGAATATAGCGTATGCGGTGCGCCTACAATAAGTTAAACTGCTATAATAGCGATTATTACTTAGACGCCTTCGTTGTTTTGGCAGTTGCGGATTTCTTTGTTGCAGTTTTGGTTTTCGCCGCGGGTTTCTCCTTTTTCGCGGCTACTTCTATTTTATTTCCCTGTAAATCCCACGCGGCATTGCAGAGCGGGCAGATGTGGATTGCGCCGTCTTTTTTGGTCTCTTTTTCGTTGGCGACCGTGCAACCGCAACTTGGGCAGGTATCTTCAACGGGTTTATTCCAAATTACAAAATCGCACTTTGGATATTGATTGCACGCAAAAAATGAGCCGCGCTTTCCGTTTCGCTCGACTAAGTCGCCTACTTTGCATTTAACGCATTTTATTCCCGTCGGTTTTGAAAGCGATTTGGTGTTTTCGCATTTCGGATATGCGCTACAACCTAAAAACTTGGTTTTTCCGCGCGTTATCATAAGCATTTTTGCGCCGCATTTTTCGCAGACTTCGTCTGTTTCTACGCGATTGTTGTTGCCGTCGAGCGACTCTATGTGTCGGCATTCGGGAAACTTGGGGCAGGCTAAAAACTTGCCGTTTTTGCTTGTTTTTACAAGAAGAAGCGAGCCGCAATTCGGACAAGGCTTATCGCTGACTTCCTGATTTTGTTTTTTCAATTCCTGAAGGTCGCCCATTACCGCGGCAAGATTTTTCTCGAACGGGTCGTAGAAATCCTTTAAGGTCTTTATCCAATCGGAGTTTCCGGCTTCGACTTCGTCGAGTTTTGTTTCCATATCCGCAGTAAATCCGACTGCGAAAATTTTATCGAAATTTTGCACCAAAATACCGTTTACCTTGAAGCCGATTTCGGTCGGGATAAAGCGTTTTTTCTCCATTTCGGCATATTTGCGCTTGCGAAGAACTTCGATAATAGAGGCGTAAGTCGATGGTCTGCCAATGCCTTGCTTTTCGAGTTCGCGCACAAGAGAGGCTTCCGAATATCGCGCGGGCGGCTTTGTAAAATGCTGTTTTTTGTCGATACTTTCGGGCAAAAGTTTCTGCTCTGTCGAAAGCGCGGGCAAAACGCCGTTTTCTCCGTTTTCGACGTCGGTATTTTCGTTTGTTTCTTCGTAAATCGCCAAAAATCCGTCAAATTTTATCACCGAGCCGTTTGCTCTGAAAACGCAATTTTCGACCGAAAAGTCAATTCTTGTCGCGTCCAAAACCGCGTCGGGCATTTGCGAGGCAACAAATCTTTTCCATATAAGTTCGTATAATTTTAATTGGTCTTTTGAAAGATAGCTTTGTATATTTTGCGGCGCGAAAGCCAAATCTATGTGCGCAGGGCGAATTGCTTCGTGAGCGTCCTGCGCGCTTCCCGATTTGCCGTAAAACCGCGGTTTTTCCAATTGATAACGCGCGTCATAAAGTTGCGAAATCAGGTTTTTTGCGGCAAAAAGCGCCTCTGCGGCGACCCTTGTGGAGTCCGTTCTCATATATGTAATAAGACCCACGCTACCTTTTTTTCCGAGTTCCACGCCCTCGTATAATTGCTGAGCGACCTGCATTGTTTTTGCCGACGAAAAACCGAATGCGCGCGCCGCGTCCTGTTGAAGCGACGACGTTATAAAAGGCGCGTACGGCTGACGTTTTTTCTCTTGACGAACGATGTCCGCCACTTTCATCGCTTTGTTTTTTATGCGCTCAAAAATCTCTGTCGCCGCGCCTTCGTTGCCTACAAAATAGCCCTTGCCGCTTTCGTCGGGAACTGTGATTTTTTTGCCGTCAACCTCGACCAGCCTTGCGGAAAAGTCTGTTTTTTGCTCGTGAAAATTTGCTGTTAGTTGCCAATGTTCTTTTGAATCGAATTTGCGGATTTCTTCTTCGCGCTCGCAGATAATTCTGAGCGCAACACTCTGAACTCGCCCTGCGGAAAGCCCTTTATAGAGCGTTTTCCACAAAATCGGGGAAACCTTAAAGCCGACAACTCTGTCCAAAATTCGGCGCGCTTGCTGAGCGTTTACCCTGTCCATATCTATATCGCGAGGGTTTTCTATAGCGTGAGTTATTGCTGATTTCGTAATTTCGTTAAACTGTATTCGTTTAATTTTCCCCGCGCCGCTTTCGCCCAAACAGTTGGCTATATGCCACGCAATCGCCTCTCCTTCGCGGTCGGGGTCAGGCGCCAAAAATATCTCGTCGCTTTTTGCGGCGTCTTTTTTTAATTCGGCGATAAAACTTTTTTTATCGGAAGATACGACATATTCGGGCTTAAAATTATTCTGAATGTCGATACCGAAACCTCTTTCGGGCAAATCGCAAACGTGTCCCATCGACGCTTTTACGATATAGCCCGCCCCCAAATAGTGCAGAATTGTTTTACATTTTGTCGGCGACTCTACGATCAGCAGTTTTGACATAATTTTTTACTCCGAATATTTCCGTGCAAGATATTTTGATATTTCCGTATCGTATTCGGCGGTGTGCTTGTACGCTTTCACAGCCAAATCGTTCCTTGTTTTTTGCGATACTTCGCCTGAGTTTTGGATTTCGTCCATTACTTTTTTGTAGTCGCTCGGCTCCACGACGACCGCTACGTATTTATGATTTTTCGCCGAACTTCTAATCATTGCGGGACCGCCGATGTCGATGTTTTCGATTGCTTCTTCGAGCGTACAGTCGGGCTTGGCAATGGTCTGCTTGAACGGATAAAGATTGACGACAACCAAGTCTATCGGGACTATTTTGTTGTCGTCCATATCCTTTTCGTGCGCTGAATTTTGGCGTATTGCAAGAATGCCGCCGTGAATTTTGGGATGAAGCGTTTTTACGCGCCCGTCCATAATTTCGGGATGTCCCGTATGCGAGTCCACGCTTTTTACGGCGACGCCCTTTTCTTTCAGCAATTTTGCCGTTCCGCCCGTCGAAAGAATTTCTACGCCTTTGTCTTGCAAAAAGCGAGCAAATTCTTCGACGCCTGTTTTATCGCTTACGCTTATTAGTGCGCGGCTTATCTTCATTATTATTGCACCCTTGTTATTTCAATGACCAAGTCAATTTGCTCGGGACGAAGTCCAATTAACTGCTGGCTTTGCGGACTAACCGGAATTCCCGCGCGGAAAGCAAAGTTGCCGCCTCTGGGTATGGCGATGTTTGCGCCGCCCGCGCCTGCTTGACGAACGTTAGCAAACGGCATTTCAAAAATCAATCTTTCCTGAAAATAAAATTTGATAGTGGCGTCAAAAGCCGTAATTGTGCGCGAGCCCAGATTGGTAAAAGAAAAATCCGAAACAAGCACGTCGGCGTTATTAACCATTTGTCTGTTCATTCCCGTAAGCATTCCACCGACAGGATAACGAAAAACTGCTACAGGAGCGGCTACCACTGGAGCAGGAGTAGCGGGCGCGGCAGATTGTTGAGCCAAAAGCGTTCTTAAATTTTCCGCACAAACTTCTCCTTGAGCGGCTTTCGGCGACAATTCGTCCACTCTTCTTTGAAGCGAGTCGGCTCTGCCTGTTGCACGCTGAGCTCTGTTTCTTTCCAATTCCAGCTCTGCGGGGCTTGTTGTTTGAGCGGCACGTCTTGCTGCTTCCAAATCGCGCGTCAAATTTTGATTGTCTTGTTTAAGTCGATTGTTTTCCATCCGCAAATCGCCGATTTGAGATTGCAATCCCTCTACAACTTGCCTCTGATTTTGTCCGAACGCTGTTGCCGCAAGCAACAAAACAATGATACCGATAACTGAAATTTTCATAACCAAATCCTCCGTTTTTTGAAAAAAATACAATAAATTTACCATAAAATAAATAATTGAAAGGTAAATATTGTGAAAAATTTGCACAAAAGTCAAAATTCTTGTGCGACAATTACGTATTTTACCCAAAAAACGATAAAAAACGGGAGTTTTCTATGAAAAATATAACAACGATAATCTTTGCACTAATGGCTTTCGCGCTCAGTTTTGCGGAAAACGTTGCGCCGGATAAGCTCGAAGTTCATTTTTTCGGCTCGAATACCTGTATGGAATGCCACGAATTAAAGCACCGTATTTTTGCCCCGCTCATTGCCTTGCACAGCGATTCCCTCGAATTTTCCAAATTTGACTTGGATAACCCGCAAAACATCGAAAAGCTTATGCAATACGACTATTATTTCGGCGTTCAAAATCCCTCTCCGATAACATTATTTTTCGCCGACACATTTTTGACGGGATTTGAAGACATCTCGCGGCTGTCTCATAAAATGATAACGGAACGTCTGGGCAATCGCGAGAAATGGCGACCGATAATCTTGGGTGAAACCGCCGACATCGAAGACCTGATACAGGCAAGAGTGGACGCGTTCGGATTTTGGGCGATAACATTTGCAGGGCTTGCAGACGGCATAAACCCTTGTGCAATAGCGACTATGATTTTTCTGATTTCGTTTTTGACCCTTAAAAAACGCAGAAAAACAGAGGTGCTTTTAATAGGTCTGCTGTACACGGCAACGGTTTTTATAACATATTTCAGTCTCGGGTTGGGCGCGTTTAAGTTGCTTAATCATTTGGGACGATTTACAATAGTTTCGCAAATAATAGGTTGGGCGGGCGTTGCATTTGCCACGCTTGTGGGACTTTTGTCTTTATTTGACGCAATAAAACACGCATTGGGCAAAAAGAGCGAAGAAATGACCCTGCAACTTCCAAAATCCGTAAAAAAGAGCATCCATAAAGTCATTTCCAAAAACCTTAATTCGCGACATCTTGTAATCGGAACAGTTATTACGGGATTTTTGGTGACGATTTTTGAAGCGGCTTGCACAGGACAAACTTATTTGCCGACAATAATTTTAATGACCCATCACGAAAGTTTCAGAACACAGGGGATAATGTGGCTTCTTTATTACAATTTCCTTTTCGTTCTTCCGCTTTTGTTTGTGATGGTGGCGGCGTATTTCGGACTGACGTGGGAACGTTTATCAACCATTACGCAAAAGCATTTGGCGCTTCTGAAAGTTATTGTGGGTTTGGTAATGCTCGGAATTGCCGCATATTTGGGATTGAGTTTAAAAAGCGCTTTGGGGATTGGTTAAGAATATGAAAGTGAAAATAAAAAACGCGATAATTTTTATGCTTTTTATTTCTGCGACGATTATTTTTTCGCAAACGACGCCGTCTGTAAATCTTCTTAATCTTCACTCCACACGAAATATGCGTTCAACAAGTGCGCCTTTCGGTCCGTTTAATTATAATTACGTACGCCTGCAAAGCGACAGAACATTAGACAGCGTGCTAATTCACGCAATTCGCATAGAATTTCGCCCCGACAGCGTTATAAACACTACCGGAAACGGACTTTTTATGCGCGCAGACACAACGGCGCACATAGCGGCGACAAACAGAATAACCGACTCGCTCGGCATTCCGAGAATGCCGCTTTCCCGCACGGACAGAAGAGAATTTGAATGGTACGCAACGGGAACATATCGATTTGACAACCTTCCGCACGACTCCATATATTTCGACTATCATCTTAAATCTTTGCGAAACTATTTTCTTGAAGCGTCGAACGGAAACGTTAGAATAGGACACCGAATATTTCCGAGCGGCGCCTTTGGAGCGTATCGTTTAGACCGAGAAATGGCGAGATTTTCACCCGGACTGAAGCGACGAGACGAAACCTACGACGAATTTAATATGAGATTGGCGCGCGAACTTATGCGATTTGTTTCGCAGTCGATTATGAGGGCAAACCACCACGCCGAAACCCCTTTTGCAGGTTTGCGAATAGACAACTCAAACGGAATGGTGGTAAATCAAGATAACATACCTGTCTTTTTCCTGCTTATTCACGCGGGCTCCTCCGCGCTGACCGACAATGACAACGACAGTCCGAGCGATTTGACGGCGAGTTTTATCGGCGAAGAATTATTCAGATATTTTAATTTGCCGCACGAAAACATTTTTGTTGACAGCGTTTTCGGCAGATTGGTCGAAACTCGGGAAGTCGCGGGACGAACAAGAACAGGCGCAAATGTTTCTACGGGTAATGACACTATTATAAGAGAAATAATTATCAGAGATTCCATAGGCGACATAATCACGGATACTATTATAATAGACACCATTATCAGAGAAAATTTTATTTTGGTTAATGAATTGATGATGGTAAGCGAAACTGCAAATCAAGATGGTCTTAATTGGGGAATTAACGGAATTTTGGTAAACCAATTCGCCCGACAAATCGGCATTCCCGACCTGTTTTCGACAATGAGCGGTACAACGGGTATCGGCGGTTTCTGCATTATGGATTTTGCAGGATATTCAGGGGCACAAGGCTTCATTCCTCCTCGTCCGAGCGCATTTGTCCGTTCGTTTATGGGATGGGAACCGCCTACTTTGGCTACCGATACCAACAGGCTCACCGTCGGCGGGAACAACCTCATTTTAGTTCCCATAAACAGTACCGAATACTACCTTATAGAAAATCGACAACGAAACTTAGTCCGCGACGTAGCGGGCAACCAAGTGCGTAATCTTTTTGTATTTGACCCAAACAATCCCGATTTTATTCAGGCGGGATTTCACGTAGAATTGGCAAATAATGTCGATAGCGTGTCAAATCGCCGCAGGGTTATAATGAGTGTGAAAAGCAGAGACATAGGAATTCCCGCTTCGGGCGCGCTTGTGTGGCACATAGACGAAAAACTCATCAGAAACCGCCTCGAACTCAATATGCTGAACAGCGATTCGGCGGATATGGCGGTGCGCCTTGTGGAAGCGGACGGCGTAAGGGATATAGGCATACAATTCAGCGATATTTTCGGAGGTGCGTCGTGGGACTACGGAACTGCCGGAGACGTTTTCCCGCACACAAACATATTTGACAGAGAGGCAAATCGTCCGTCATTTGTGATAAATACAATGTCGCCGACAACAGCCCCCGCAACCACCGCAAACGACGGCGGAAACACATTTTTGACGCTACAATTCAGAAATGCGGGAGACACAAACAGATTGCCGCGAGAAGAGTATCGTTCGCACAGAGGGTCGGGCAGATTTCAGAATTACACGATAAAAAATTTCAGCGACAGCACAATTATTTTAACCATTACCCACGAAAACGACACAAATTTCCTTTCGCCGCACCCGGAATTTCCCGTAAGAGTTGCAGGCAGAGGCTTTTTCCCACTTTTAACCGCAGATTTTTTTAACGAAAACGACATAATTGCACTCTCAAAAGACGGTTTTTTGAGCATAGTTTCGCAAGACGGCGTTTTAAATCCTTATGCCCCCATAAAAATAGAAAATCCTGTAAATATGCCGAGTTTTATAGGAAGAAATTTATTTGTTCCCGCTCTGAACAGGCTCTTGATTTACAGAAGCGTTTTTGACGGCAACGCAGGAAGAAGCATACAACCGCGCGAAATAAGCGTCAATGTTTCCACGTATGTAGTCGGACTTACCGAAAATTCTTGGGTTTTCGGCACAAGCGACGGACATTTGATGTTTGGAAGCAACGACGATACCACACACAGAGTTTCTGCGAGCAATCGAGCAATTTCAGCTATAGCAAAATTCGATGACGGAAGAGTGGCGGCTGTGGACGAAAGCGGAACGGTTTTTATAGCAACCCGGAACGAAATGATAAGACCCGAAGACCGTTTTTCGCTTCCGAGAAATAATCAGTCCATATTTGCGCCGTTCAAAATTGCCGTATCGGGCAACAACATATTTGTTGCCGACAACAGGCAGGGTTTGTGGTTTTTGATTTACTGCGAAGACGACGAAAAAATAAAACTCCACGAAAATTGGCGCGGCAGACGTGAACAGGCACAGCTTCCCATAGATTGGGCGGGAACTTTCAGAGAGCAGACAGGACGCGAAAACATTCCCGTAAATCACGGATTTTTGTCAATGGCGAATTTAGCGGCAAGAGGAGAGTTGCACTTGCTCCTCGGCGGCACAAACGGAATTTGGGCGTTTGACGAAAAAGGAAATTTGCTCGAAAACTACCCCGCAGTTTTAGACAGAGCGGAATGGTGGATAAGAGAATCCGTGCTCAGCACTCCGACAACCGCCAGAACACGAAACAACGAAACAATGGTGTTTTTCACGACAACAACGGGCGATACAAGAAATGTATATCAGGCAAAAATTACGAGAGCGGACTTAGACAGACGGATAATATGGTTTAACAACTTCCACGGCAACCCCGACTCTCTGATAGGGCTTTCGAGAGCTTTTATCGACACGCTTTTAACTATGAGCGACAGCACAATTCTGCTGAATTTCGCCCCGGGAGGACTTATTGACATCCGAGACGGACGAACGGGCAGACGACCCGATTTAACGGTTTCTAATCTGCTTACGGGAAACAGGCGAATTTATCCGTATTTAACAAGCATAGGCGACCCGCTGTCTCAAGGAGTTGTTATTGCGCCAAGCGGCAATACGCTTTTTATAACCGTAATTTCCGACAACGGAATGCTCCACAGATTTGGGCTTCCTCCGCGATTTCCGGCAGACGAAAGCAATATAGATATGACAGGCGGAAACGCTATGCGGCAGTTTAATTTTGCGCCGCTCGACAATTCTTCGCAACAAAGCGGCAATACTTTAGAATATTTTTACTCGTATCCCAATCCCGTAAGAATTCAGAGAGGACAAAACGGCTCGGCGACTTTCCGATACAGACTCGGCGCAAATGCAACGTCCGTGCGCTTAACCATCTATACAATTCAAGGACAGCGAATTTTCGACGACCGAAATCTGAGAAGCACAAAAGGCGTAAACGAATTTGTGTTAAACAACATAACTTTCGGCTCGGCGGTTTACAGAGCCCGTTTGTCGGTTATGTTCGGAAATGAAGAAAGAGTGCTGTTCTGGAAAATGGCGGTTTTGCGGTAAGATTTACCTATTACCGTCTCGTCCTGATAATCTCAATAGCCCGCTCAAGCCGAGCGTCTCTTCCGCTTAAAAATTCCGCTTCGTTGAACGGAACTGCGACATCGGGCGGAACGCCTCTGCCTTCCCAACTTTCTTGGTTTAAGTCGAGGATTTGTTTGGAAGGAGTGTAGGCAAGAGTAATGCCGAGGGTAGAAAATTGCCCTGCGTTCCATACCCAATTATTGATGAGCACTCCCAAGCCGCCGAATGTTCTTGAACCGACAACTGTGCCGTTGGCAAAAGAACGAACAAACAGCGCGCTTGATTCCGAAGAGGAAACCGACCAATTGTTTACCAAAAGTACTAACGGAGCATTCAAATTTCTTGCATTCGTCGGATGGCGGGGAATATTTATGGGAAGCAAAGGACCGAAATCCAAGCGACCGTCTCCTGTTTTTTGTTTGGAGTAGCCGATTTTATGCGAATGATAAGCAAACATTTGCCCCCAAATCAGTTGTAAATCGCTGACGTATCCTCCGGGATTGCTCCGCACATCGACAATAACGCCGCGAGTGTTCGGAGAATGCAGATTTTGAGAGAAATAGTCAAATATTTCGAGCAATGGGGCGCGATGCGGATTGTCCCAACCCATAATTCCCGTCCATTCGAAACTCGAAAAATAGAAATAGAGAATTTCGCCATCCGACGAATTTTGACTGAAAGGTATTTTACCGACAATCGCGGTAAATCCGTGAAATTCGCTTCCCTCCTCCAAAACATTGTAAGCCAAATTTTCCGTAAGATAATTTTGTATTACAATTCGCGGCAATTCCAAGCCTTCTATTCTTTCTGTCGGCGGCACTCGGTTTAGAGCGGGATATATATAGCCCAACGGGTCGCCTGTCAGAAGCATTGCAAAATGTCCGTCTATCAAGTCTTTTGTCAATTCTTCAAAAAGTTCTCTTGCGGCGGGAATATGCTCGAAAAAAAAGCCGTGGCGCCTGTCCAAATCTATGAATTTCGGACGAAAATCTCTGTAAATTTTGTCCCAATCGGTCGGGTCTATGTCCCAAAATACGTAATTGTTGTTCATTCCCGTCCAAAATCCCTCAAAGACGTTTTCCCAAGTTCGAGGATGATTGCGAAAATCTTCGGGCTCGGTAAGCTCCTCAAAACTTTGACATCCTAACATAAAAAAAGCGACTGCTATCAGCAAAAGTATTTTTTTCATCTCATTCTCCCAAATAAAAAGCCTGCGTTTACTGCGACGGCGTTGTTATATCTTGCGACTTGCCCGCGTTCCATATAGTTTTTTTGCAAATCGGTAAGCCCACGATGATACTGAACGCCGATAAAAGACGTAATTCCGCTTAAAACGTATCTAAATCCGAGCCCCGCAAAAAGCGATACCTGATAACGCCTGTCTCTTATCGAACAAAATTCGACGCTTTCGTCAAAAGAATACACGTTAAACAAGCCGAGCAGGGTGCCGCTTCTGTTGCTGTGAAGCCAATAATCGAAAGTTGCGCCCATTTCAAAATACGCTCGCCAAGAGTCTTGTCCGAGTGCAAAATCTACGTAAAGCGGAAATTGCAGAAAACCGTTTGTGTGGTCGGAATATATGGGAACATTTATCGGAAATCCGTAAATCGCCGCAAGATGTTCTCTTGGAATAGTGCGTCTAAAAGTATAGTTTTTTTGGATATATCGCACTCCTGTCCCCAAAGAAATATAGCTGTTCAGCGAGCCCGAGGGGTAGTTTATATGGTCTTCATTGGATGTAATAGGAATAAATATCGGAACCCCGACAAGAAACCCAGACCCTCTCTCGTATTCCGTCCAAATTCTGTAGCCCGTACTTGTGTTCAGACGATTGGCGACATAGCCGCCCTCAAGCCCAATCAAAAAAGGCAGAGCAGAAAAACATTTGCAAGCAAACAACAAAATAAATAAAACGGATATTTTTTTCATTTTTTTTCCTCTAAACCCTTGTTGCTAACTTTGCCGCTCTTTCTGCCTTAACTTCTTTCATTATTTCCCATTTACTCCAAACAGGTTCTGTTTGAATAATTATTGCCGCAATAACACCAAAAGCAACCAAAGGTATGCCTATCGTTTGAAGCGCATCCATTATTTACCACCTCTCGATAAAATAAAACCAACTAATAAACTTACTACCGTAAGCAAAAGACCAAGCCGAGTGTCCTCGTAATCACTTAAAACCATAGTTGCAAGAAAAACCAAGCCTGCATTTAGCAACAAACTGCTTAAAACTTCTTTACGCTCTGCAATAAACCACCACAAATTCGCAAAGAACTTCAATATAACTCGCACAATATCCGCACCTTTCTGCAAAATTTTCAAATTGTCATCTTATGCTAAAATACCTTTTTTACTTTTTACCACGCAAGGTTTTTTTTAATTTCACACAAAAACAAAATATTTCCCCCACTTCACCGTAAGCATAAATTATATTACTACTGCTCAAAATGTGATTACTAAGGATTTATCCTTATTTTTTGCTGTTTCTTTACATTTTTTTGTTTGCAACGAATAATCTTCTTCGGGTTGTTCTGCTTGTAGGTTGCGATTATTATTGTATAAGAAAATTCACATTTTGAGCGAAATTAAGAATTTTCGGCAGAACAGCCTTTGTTGCTTTATGCCTTAACTTATACTTTATTATGTGGAGGAGAAAAGAATGAAATTTGCACAAAAATGCCGAAATCCCTTGACAACAGCGAGAGGTCGAAATTTCTCTCTCTCTCTCTAGTACTCACCCATCCTTCAAAAAATCTATATACCTACGGTATATAGGGGCAGGCTGTATTATGTGGGCAAAATACAGGAATTCGTTTTTTCAATATATTTTTCAACATTTAAATAGAATTAACAAGATTATGATTATAGGCAGAAACAGCCATTCAGCTGTTTCTGCCTCAACTTTACAGAGGAGGGAATGGTATTTTGACTCGACTGATTTTTTGCAAAAAACCAATGGGTATTCTTACAATCGTAATGGTGCTTTTTGTTTTTTCACCTGTATTTTCAGATGAAAAAGAACAGGAAGCGGAAGAGCCCGCAAGCGAAGTACAGGAAATAGCTTCGCAACAAGAACAGGAAAACGAAGAAGTATCGCCGCAATTTGTGGTGTTTCGCGTAGAAGGCAACACGGAGCCGCAGAGTTTATCGTGGATTTTGAGCGCCGTAAACAAGCGCAGAAACGGCGACAATTCAAAAGCGAAAATTACGTTTTTCGCAAATGGTCTTAATTTGCAAAATTCGCGAAAAGTTTTGCGAAAAGCGTATCGTAAAGGACACGAAATCGGCAATCACACATTTTCGGGCTTTGTAGATACTGTGGGAGAAAGAATTGACGCGCGCTTTTTGGATGAAGCGGCTTGGTTTGAAGAAATCCATCAAAACGACTCATTGTTAAGAGCAAATCTGAGAATTCCAAAGAAGCGACTTGTCGGATTTTTGGCGCCGCGTTTAGAGTATAACGAGGGAGCATTCAGAGCAATAAGAAGACAGCAAAACATCATTTACGACGCCTCTATTCAGGAAGCGGATTTTGTCGCGCCTTTCGATTTGGAACACGGAAGCCGCACCGACAGTTTGTGGGCGCAGACACGAAGAAACGAGGGCTTCAGAACAGCAGGAAAGCACAAAGGTTTGTGGGTAATTCCGACTTTGCAATGGATAGTCCCGCACGATAGTTTAGCGGCAACTTACGGTTTTGAGGCGGGTTTGCGCCAAAGAAGTTTCGCGGCAGACAACACATTTGACACAATTTCGGGAAGAACGACAGGCACGGACTTGCGGCTTATAGGAACTTCGGCAATCGGCGGTTTTGATATGAAAGCAAACGAAGCCGCCGCAACAATAAAGCATAGTTTCCACGGTGCAATGGAGGCGGGCGTTCCGTTTTCGTTCCCTATAACAGCGTTTTTGTATGTTGCCAAGAACGACAGGTCGGCGGTTTTTGCAGGAAATCATCGCGAGCGCCGAAAAATGATTGAAGGCGTTATGGACTATATGCTTTCCTTTGAAAACGTTAGATTTGTGCGCGGAAAAGACCTTATACAAAAAATAAAAGCAACTCAGGGAATTGAAACAGAAGATTACGACTATTACGAAGAAATGTCGGACAAAGAATTGATGAAACTCGAAATTTCCGAAGAGCTTGAAGAAGTCGAAGAAACAATCGAAGAAACAATCGAAGAAACAATCGAAGTTGTACAAAATCCTGAAGAAAATCAAGAAGAAACCGTCGAAACAGAAACTTTAAACAAAGAAGAAACGAACGAGGAAAGCAACGAGACTGTGGAGAATACCGAAGAAGTGAAAGAAGAGGTGCAAAATGAAAACGATTAAAATTTTTGCGATTGTCGCAGTTTTAGCATTTGCTTCTGTTTTTGCGCGAACTCCCGCAATTCCCGCTCAACAGCGACTCCTTTTAGATACCCTTGAAACTGTGCGAGAAGAACTTTCGCAAACGCAGGCGCTTGCCGGTAGTTTGCAAACTTCGCTTTTGGAGGTCGTTGCTCAAAGAGACAGTATGTTTTTGGAAATGATAAATATGAGCAACACGAGCGAGGTCGATTCTTTGCGCGATATTGTGGAAAAAGCAACGCGTTTCAGAGAAACCGCAAGAGTAAAATTCGATTCGCTGAGAAATGAAAACACTGTTCTTCTCAGAGAATTGGAAAGCCAAAGAGTTGCTCGCGAAAGAGACAGATGGCTTGCGTCAAGAGCGGTTTTTATGCAAAGACAGCAAAATCTCGAAGAGTATAACAAAAACATTTTGGCAAACAAAAAGTTTTATTTGGGAGTGTGGGTAGGCGGCGGTACAGGTTTTGCCGATTACGAGGGAAGTTTTTCCAGAAAACCAAACGGCGGATTTTCGGCTTCTTGGCAAATCGGGAAAATTTTGGCATTACGAAGCGGCGTGGACTGGATACGCTCCGAATTTGTTCACGACATTAAGGGCTATCGCGGCGAAATCGCATTTGTGGAAGATACCGCAAGAACCTTGCAAATTCCCGTTCTTTTTGAGTGGGCGGTTCGCAGAGGAATGATTTCTACGCAACTTTACGGCGGCGTATATTTCGGCGGCAACTTGGATAACTCCGCTCCCGGAATGACCGCGGGATTAGACATCGGAGTAAAAGCGTGGAACGGCTATGCCTTTGTCGGTTTTCAGAGAGGAAGCGGAATAGTGGAATACGACGCATTTAATACAATAAAAATAGGATATTCGTTCGGACTTGCAACGAAAATGTCTTACAAACTGGGAAAAACAAAAAAAGCGGAGGTGCAAAATGCAAGGAATAAATAAAACATTTACGGTGATTTTTATTTTGGCGGCATTGTTTTTGTCGTCTTGTCAACTTAGAGACGCGCTTATAGCAAGTGTTGGAACCGACAGAAAGCCGACACAAATTCCCGATAAAGTCGAAGAACTTTTGACAGAACCGCGTGAGAATTATATAATTTTAGCTTGGCAAGGTCCGCCCGAAAGAGATTTTTTAGACGACGTAAGCGGAGGTATCGGAAGCCTTGCGGGCAACGAATTGAACAATTTTATTTATGAAGGCGTTTACGATCCGAGAGGCTATGAAATTTTCAGAAAAATCGACGGAGACCCAAGAGCCGAATGGAGAGAAATCGCAGTAGTTCTCGTGGAACAAACAAGAAATTCGGGCGGTTTGTTTGATATTATTATAGGCGAAGACAACAGAGACGAGTACACTTTCACAGACCGAAACGTATCGCAAGGGATTACCTACATTTATGCAATAGCCGCTTACAACGGAGCAGGTCCAAGCGAAAAAAGAATGAGTTTGCCGACAAGAACGCTGTTTAGCGGAAGAATATCTAACTTTTCAGCATCGAGAGGCGCAAACAACACTGTTGAGCTTTCGTGGAACGCGGCAGAAAACTGCACTTATGTTGTTCAGCGGGGAATTGCAAAACATTCTTTTGGATTTCAAGGCATAACTTCTGTAATTGAGTGGAATACCATAAGCCCCGCAAACTTTTCCGAAACGTCCTTTATCGACAACATTTCAGGCGTTTGGTCAGACGACGGAATTGTGCATTATCGCGTATATTTAGTTCATAATGAATACGGGCGCGGCGCATATTCGCAGGAGAGATCGGTGAGTATTTGGTGATTGTTGAGGTAAAACAAAGTTTTTTCGCTCTTTTTTTCTCGAAATTTAATTAAGTGTTGCTATGTTTCTTGGAAATATACTATATTTACTTTAATTTTTTGTAAAAGAGAATGCGCAAAACTCTAAAATAAGGATAAATGATGGCTAATATTCAAGAACTCCTCAGAAAAACTTCGGAAATGCGAGCGTCGGATTTGCACTTGACTGTTGGACTTCCGCCTATGTATCGCGTGGACGGAAATTTGACGCCGCTACCTGTCGATCGCCTAACAAGAGAGATGACCGAGCAGTTGGCTTACAGCGTTATGAACGAAAAGCAGAGAAAAATGTTCGAGCAAAACAAAGAAGTCGATTTTTCGTTTTCGGTAAAAGATGTCGGACGATTTCGTGCGAACGTTTATCTGCAAAAGGGTGCGGTATCGGTAGCATTGCGCTCTATTCCGACCGAAATTAAAAGTTTTGAAGACCTGAAACTGCCGAAAATTATTCGCGGACTTATGGACAAACCCAACGGGCTTATTTTGGTAACAGGACCCACGGGAAGCGGTAAATCCACAACGCTTGCGGCAATGATTGACTACCTTAACGTTAACAGAAAATCGCACATTTTAACTATAGAAGACCCCATAGAATTTGTCCATAAACACAAAGGCTGTATGGTAAATCAGCGCGAAGTCTTGCAAGATACAGACTCATTTTCTGCGGCGCTCAAAGTTGCGCTTCGCCAAGACCCCGATATTGTTTTGGTGGGAGAGTTGCGCGATTTGGAAACCATTCAGGCGGCGTTATCCATTGCGGAAACAGGACACTTAACATTCGGAACATTGCACACAAACTCGGCGGCAAAGTCGATTTCCCGTATTGTGGACGCGTTTCCCGCAAACCAAAAGGACACTATTCGCGCGCAGCTTTCTATGGTTTTGGTGGCGATAATTTCACAAACTCTCGTGCAGAAAATTTCGGGCGGGCGCACTTTGGCTACCGAAATTATGGTGGCGTCGGACGCTATTCGCGCACTTATTCGCGACGACAAAACACACCAGATTCCGGGTATGATGGAAATCAGCGCAAAAGAAGGAATGCACTCGATGAACAGCGATTTGGCGCGCCTCTACAACGACAGGCAAATAACGCTGAACGACGCAATATCCAAAAGTCCCAATCAGGAGGCGTTTAAACGGCTTCTGCAAGAACAAGGAAGGTTATAATTATGCCAATTTATATGTACGCAGGAACCGACAAAAGCGGAAATCAGGTGTCGGGCGAATTGAATGCAAAGGACAGAACTGTCGCCATAAACATACTTCGGTCAAAAAGAATTCGCACAACAATGATACGCCAAAAGCCGAAATCTTTGCAAATCCCGTTTCTTTCGGGCGGAGTAAAAGTCGATGATTTATCACGCTTCACTCGTCAGTTTTCGGCTATGGCTTCGGCGGGTCTGCCGCTTGTGCAGTGTATGGACATTTTGGCGGAGCAAACCGAAAACACTGTATTGCAAGAAGCGCTCAAAAAGGTTTCGATTGACATTCAGAGCGGTAATACTTTGGCGGATTCTTTGCGAAAACACCCCAAAATTTTCACCGAATTGTACTGCAATATGGTGTCGGCGGGTGAACAGTCGGGCGACTTGGACGGAATTTTAAATCGTTTGGCAACATATATGGAAAAAAGCAGTCGTTTACAAAGAAAAATCAAGGGCGCTATGGCTTATCCTCTCATTCTTTCAATAATCGCGGTCGGTGCAACTGCTGTTTTGCTTACTTTTGTAGTGCCGCAATTTGCAGGAATGTTTACCGATATGGGCGGCGCACTCCCCGCCCCCACGCGTATAGTTATGGATTTGTCGGACTTTTTGCAGAGTTATATTTTGCACATAATAGCAGGTATTGCAGTCGGTGCATTTCTTTTCCGCAGATGGTATAAAACTCCCCCCGGGCATTACGCAACCGACGCGGCGTTGCTTAAAGTCCCTGTTCTGGGCGATTTACTCAGAAAAACCGCCGTATCAAGATTTTCGGAAACGCTCGCAACGCTTCTTGCGGCAGGCGTAGGAATTTTGCAGGCGCTCGACATCACGGCAAGAACTTCGGGCAACAAGGTTATCGAAAAAGGACTTTTGGGCTCACTCGAAAAAATTACCGCGGGACACACAATCGCCGAGCCGCTTCAGCAGACAGGATTGTTTCCGCCTATGGTAACTCACATGATAAGCGTTGGCGAAAAAACAGGCGACATATCATCGATGCTCGAAAAAGTCGCGGCATTTTACGAAGAAGAAGTTGACGCCGCCGTTGATGCCGTAATGGCAATGATGGAGCCGATAATGATAGTGGTAATGGGCGCAGTAATCGGCGGCTTGCTTATTGCGATGTATTTGCCGATGTTCGATATGATAGGATTGGTCGGATAAAAAACCGTGAAATCAAAACAAAAAAGGGGATTTTACAATCCCCTTTTTTTTATCTTAAGATATTTTTTCTTACATATTTTCCTGAGTAGCGCCCAATACTTGCTCTAATGTAGTTTCGCCTTTCAGCGCTTTTATCAGCCCATCCCGACGAAGCGTCATAAAGTCGCCGCGTTTTACCATATAGTCTTTGATTTCGTCGCTTTCGGCTCTTCCTATAACCATTTTTTGCACTTGACGGTCGGGAAGAAGCAATTCAAAAATTCCCATTCTGCCTTTGTAGCCTGTGTTTTTGCAAGCGCGACAACCTTTGCCCTGATAGAGTTTTACACCCGCGCGAAGTCCTACGCTTTTGAGAAGTTCGGGGTCGGGAACCATTTCTTCTTTACACGCCGAACAAATTTTTCGCACAAGTCGTTGCGCCAATACTCCGCGGACGGTACTGCTCACCAAATACGACTGCACTCCCATATCCAAAAGACGAGTGAAAGCCGAAGCGGCGTCATTTGTGTGGAGTGTTGAGAACACCACGTGTCCCGTAAGCGCCGCCTGAACAGCCATTTCACCCGTTTCCGCGTCTCGCATTTCTCCGACCATAACTATGTCAGGGTCTTGACGAAGAATTGAACGCATACCGCTTGCGAAAGTGAAGCCCGCTTTTACGTTAATTTGACCTTGGGTAATTCCGTCCACATTGCTTTCGACGGGGTCTTCCATAGTTATTATGTTCTTCTTAAATTCGTAGTGGCGATTTATGAATTCCAACGACGCGTAAAGAGTCGATGATTTTCCGCTTCCCGTGGGACCTGTCACCAAAATAATTCCGTTGGGAATTTGTATAAGTTTCTCGAATTTGTCGTGCATATCGTCCGAAAAGCCGAGTTGCTTCAGCGTAAATTGCTTGCCTTGCGCGTCTATTATACGCATAACGATTTTTTCGGATTGCGCCTGACGAGTAAGCGCAGGAAAAGACGAAACCCGCAAATCCACAAGGCGACCTTGGTGGCGAATTTTTATGCGACCGTCCTGCGGCTTTCTTTTTTCGGCGATGTCCATCCCGCCCTGAATTTTCAGACGCGAAATTACCTGCGGACGAATAGTCTGCGGCAATTCCTGAACCGTTTGCAATGCGCCGTCTATACGGTAGCGCACTCTTATACCGTTGTCGGTAGGCTCCAAGTGTATGTCGGAAGCCTCTTTTTCGATTGCTTCGTGAATAATAAGGTTTACTATATTTACAATCTGCTGACCTTCGTCGTCCGAAATTACCTCTTGGTCTTCTTCGTCTTTTGCAACATCAAAAGAGGTATCGCCGCCGCCTTTTTCCTGCAGAATTTTACTCAGGTGCGCGTGCCTGTCTCCGTAAACTCGGTCTATGGCAGACAAAATTTGCTTTTCGTTCGCCATAACGGTATCGATTTCTTTTCCCGTTATAAACTTTATATGGTCAATAACCCGCAAGTTTGTCGGGTCGGTCATTGCTACCGTGAGGGTGTCGTCTTTTAAATATAACGGAATGATTTTATATTTTTTACAGGTATCTTCCGTTATCAGCATTGTTGTTTCGGCGCTGACTTTTATTCCGTCCAAAACAACGTACTGAACGTCTAATTGAGCGCTCAAAATGTCCACGAGCTTGTTTTCGGTTATAAAGCCAAGTGCAATAAGCGCTTCGCCGATTTTCTTTCCGAGCGTTTTTTGCTGTTTAAGACCTTCGTCCAGTTGCTCTTGCGTAATAATTCCTTGGTCTATGAGAATGTCGCCTAAGCGCTTTTTTCTGTCAACCTGAACCAATTCACCCAAAACCGCACTCATATCCTGCGCCGAAACCGCGCCCATCTCAATCAAAATATTGCCGAGGGTTTGCCCCGTCAGAGACTGTGTTCTGTATGCCTTGGTTAACTGTTCTTCGGTTATAAGACCTTGCGAAAGAAGTATTTCGCCGCATTTTCTGCTTCTACGTCGTATTGACATTTTCCCCCCTCGCATTGTCCGTTTTTTGGTTTTTCATCAAAATTATTCAACATAAAATAAATTTTTGCGCAACACAAAGGAGGAAAAATATTATTTTATTGTGTTATGAAAACGTTTTTTTTAATTTTCACCCTAACTTTTTTAGGTTTTGCCGACCGAAAACCGCTTGTTTTGTCGCTTTCCGGCGGCGGCGCAAGAGGAATTGCCCACATAGGCGTTCTTAAATTCTTTGAAGAAAAAGGTATTATCCCCGACACCATCGTCGGAACGAGTATGGGAGCAATCGTCGGAACTCTGTATGCCGCAGGACATTCTCCCGCAGAAATTCACAGAATTCTGAAACCGCTTTCCACAGGAAACCTCGTATATGGGAACGCAAACGCAAGGTCTGTTCGCAATAAAAAACAAAAAACATTAATAACGCTTCGCTTCGACAGAGGCTTAAACGTAATTTTACCCAAAGGCATTGCTTCTCCGCAACTGTTGGACGGAATTATAGGTTCAAGCGTTATTGCCGCACAAATAAGCAGCGACGGAGACTTCGACAGATTGCCGATACCTCTTCGTATCTGGACTACAAATCTTTCTCGCGGCGAAGCGCAAATGCACAGAGAAGGCGACATTTTGCAAATCGCAAAAGCGTCTGCGTCCGCTCCCGGATTTATGCCTCCCGTAAAAATCGACGAAGATTGGCACGTTGACGGCGGACTTCGGGCAAATATTCCGCTTCTGGACAGCGTAAGAAACGAAAACACATTCATATTCGCCGTGGACGTAACTTCCGAGAGAAACAAAACCAAACGCCTCCGTTCACTGGTGGACGTAATACAGTTTGCCGTTGCAATGGGAATGAAAGAAACCGAAGTGGCAAATGCAGAATTAGCGGACATTGTTATTACTCCGCTCGGCGACGATATAAAAAACACCGAATTTTTTCTTTTTGACCAACTTGTACAGGCAGGATACGACGCCGCAAAAGAAGCGTTTAAAAATTCTCCCGAACTTCAAATTTACAAAAACAGCGGCAGAGTTGTTATTACACCGCCTGACGAATTTTGGATAAACGTAATAGAATTGGACGGCTTGCAAAGAACAAGAGAATGGTATATGAACCGAATTCTGGATATGGATTTGGACAGACCGATGACCTCGCAAAGAATTGAGCGCATAACAAGAATTGCCGAAGCGACCGATTTTTTTGAAAGCTTTCACATAACAGGACACGGCGATACTCTGACCGCCGTCGTTTTAGAAAAAGAAAGGCGAAGTTTGGGCTTAGGCTTACGTTTTGACAACCGCAATCTTGCTGAAATTCTTGTCGCCCCGCGATACGACAACATTATGGGACACGGAGTTTCCATCGGCGGTATTTTTCAGATAGGCTATTTGCGAAAAAGAATTATGAGCGAATTATCTTGGACTGTTCCGATAAAACAAAGCTTCAACTGGTATGTCGATTTTAATGCGTATTTGTCTTCACAGCGGCTTGTTTCCCGTCAAATAGACGAATCAACATATATCGACAGAGTAGTTATCAATTATTCGGAATCCGATATAACAAAAAACGGAATAAATTTGATTTCGGGTTTTGAATTTGCAAATGCCATAACGATTTTCGGAGGATTGCGCAGTGAAATATACAAGTCCCTACAGTCAAGAGACGGCGATGTCGCCTTTAATTTCACAGAGGGCAACGACAGGTTCAGAATGCTGATAACAGGCGTAGAAACAGACTACCGAGACGACGCATATTTCCCGTCATCGGGCGGCAGGCACAGATTTTGGCTTGCAGGCGCGAGCAATGAATGGGGAAGCCGAGACCGCTTCTTTACAATTAACGGAAACTTATCATTCGTCGTTCCGATAAACAGATTGCACACGTTTATGCCGTCGGTTTTCGTCGCTTGGGCAGACCAAGAATTGCCGCCTACAATGCGCTATTACATAGGAGGCGGTCGTTTTGAAGATTTTACTTCGGCTTCAAATATTTTATACACAATTCCTTTTGCGGGAGTTGACAATCGCCGTCTTTTCGCCGACAACTTTTTTATGTTTGAATTTGCTTGGCGGTATCAGTTTACACAAAGACACCCATTTTATTTTACGCTTTTCGTTAACGGCGGAAACGTTTGGAACTACGAGCAATACGACGAGGGCGGCAGTATTTCGAGGGAGTTTTTCAAAGATATTCCCGTCGGCGTAGAGACCGAACTGGCAATGCGAACTCCCGTAGGTCCTTTACGCTTTTCGTGGAGTCGTCTGATTGCGGGAGAATTCAGAGAAAATTTCGGGATGGAGCGGAAAAACATCTTCAGATTTTCGGCAGGATTTGATTTTTAAAGGACAAAATCCAAGCAAATCCAATAAAAAAGCCCTTTTCGCTTTCAAATTTGCTGTAAAAAGACTATTTTTTACACATTTTTCTTTTTAGAGATATTTTGCTTGTGCGCAAAATAGTATTTTACTTCTTTATATTGTGAAACTCTAATGAAACACAGGAGAACTTTATGAGCGAAAAACTTGACGCATTGGCGGAAGAGACACCAAAAAGCGATAAAATTTCCATTGGCGGAACAATTCGCAAACAAAGAATATCGATGAATATATCGATAGATAAAATTTCAAGAGATTTGAAAATAAACAAAACTTACGTCCAAGCGATTGAAGACGACAAGCACGAACTTCTTCCTGCGCTTCCATACGTGCGCGGTTATATAAAAGCTATAGGAGAATATCTGTCTATAGACTCAACAAAACTGCTTAAGCAATTCTCGTCGGAAGAAGAAAACAACAGCAATGGCAACGGCAACGGCGCAAAATCGAATACATCCTCTGCAAAAGATAACAGAGACAGCGGAAAACAAGAAAGTGATAAAGACGAAACCATAAATGTAAGTATGTCGGAACAGAAAAAAGGCAAAAACTACAGTTTCCCGATTTTGCTTTTAGTTCTATTGGGAGTTTTGGCTTATTTTGCCGCAAATTTCGGAACATTCGGAGACGAAAATATTTACGACGAAGAGATTGTTTCGACCGAAAGCGAAGCATTAGTTCCACCCGATGAAAGCGACGAAAACGAATTCGGCGAAGGCGAAGAAGGAGCAGACGGCGCGGCGGTTGCGCAAACTCCGAGCATTGAACTTGTGGTTAATTTGGCAAGAGACAGTTCTGCAATAGAAGTAATCAACGACGGAGTGCTTACACGCAACAGAACTTTTTCAAGACCGTACAGATTTACGGAAACCGCAAGAGACACCCTTGCAATTCGCCTCGGCGCGCCTATGGCGGCAGAGCTTACGTTTAACGGAAACTCCGTTGCAAGAAGCGGAAGCAGACCGACAAACTGGCTTTTTACAAATGACGGGAATTTCAGAACCATAACTTTCAACGAATGGCAAAGATTAAGAGAAAGAGCGACTGCACCGTAATGTGGATTGATACGCACGCACATCTTTGTCAGACTAACGAAAGCGATTTTTTTGCGCAACTCGAAAGAGCAAAAGAAGCGGGAGTTTGCGGAATAATAAATATCGGAACCGATATTGAAGAAAGCAAAACCGCCATTCGGAGAGCAAAATTGCCGACGCCTTTAAAGACCTTTGCCGCAATCGGAATATGCGTTCCCGAAAGCGGCAATTTTTCAGATAATTTTGACTGGGTCGATGAATTGAGCGATTTGGCGAAATCTCCCGAAGTCGTCGCAATAGGCGAAACAGGGCTTGACGGCGCAGGAAAAGACGGTTATCCGTCGATTGATTTGCAACTTTCAGCGTTCAAAAAGCAAATAGAATTAGCGAAATTGCATAACTTGCCGCTTATCGTTCACTCGCGAATGCAAGACGAAAAGGTGCTTGAAATGTGCATTTCTTCTGGAATAAAAAAGGCGCTTTTTCATTGCTTTACGGGAACTGCCGAAAGTGCGAAAAAAATTACAGACGCGGGCTTTTACATATCATTTTCTGGCATAATAACATTTGCAAAAAGCGGCTTAAACGAAGTAATAAAAGCGGTGCCGACAGAGCAAATTTTGATAGAAACAGACGCGCCGTGGCTTGCCCCTGCACCTTTCAGAGGAAAGCCAAACGAACCGTCATATATTCGATTTGTCGGTGAAAAGGTCGCTGAAATTCGCGAAATTGATGAATATGCAATGGCGAAAATAATAAAAGAGAACACTCAGAATTTTTTTGATATTGTATTTTAAGAGAATGGGAAATTTTTATGCGGGAAGATAAAGAAATCGAGCAAAATTACAATAATGTCGGCGCCAAAATAGGCGCGGCGGCTCCCCAAAACAGCGAGCAACCTATAAAGGTTTCTATGCCATCTCGTTCGGGAAGACTGAAACGCGGCGGAGGCAATGACCCGTTCGGCGCAATTATAGTATGGATTATATCTATTGCTTTGATGTTTATGATTATGCGAACAATGTCGGATAACACAGGTCCCGCAATGCTCGAACACAGCCAATTTCAAGAACTTCTGCAAATAAAGCAAACCGAACAAAACTTCAATATTTCGGCGGAAATCAGACCTTTGGAAAACGGCGTTGCGCAACTCAGAGGATTATTAAGCGATTCAAACGTTATTTCGCAAATTGCGCAAGTCGCTTCTCCGAATGTCCATTTTTTTGTAAACATACCATTTCCGCTTGACCCACAAACCGTCGAATACTGGAATGAAGTAGGAATGTCCTATAGAATTTTAGGACAACAATTCGGATTTTGGCAATTTATCAGTAATAATTTGTGGCTTATAATATTATCGATTTTTCTGTTTATGATGTTCAGAGGAGCGCGCGGAGCGGCGAGCGGGATGTTCGGCTTCGGAAAAGCGCGGGCAAAACAGCTGATGGACAATAATACCAAAACCTTTGCCGACGTGGCAGGCGCGAAAGAAGCTAAAAACGAGCTGGCAGAAATTGTAGATTTCCTTAAATCGTCCGAAAAGTACAAAAAACTTGGCGGGAAAATTCCAAAAGGCGTATTGCTTCTCGGCTCACCGGGAACAGGAAAAACCCTACTTGCCAAAGCAGTTGCGGGAGAGGCAAAGGTGCCGTTTTTCTTTATGAGCGGAAGTGAATTTACGGAAATGTTTGTGGGCGTGGGTGCTTCTCGTGTTCGGGATTTGTTCGACACCGCAAAAAAACAAGCGCCCTGCATAATTTTCATAGACGAAATAGACGCGGTAGGTCGCAAACGCAGTTCTGAATTCAGAGGCGGAAACGGCGACGACCAAACACTGAACCAAATGCTCGTAGAAATGGACGGGTTTGAAGAAAATTCGGGCGTAATCGTAGTAGCCGCGACAAACAGACCCGACGTCTTAGACCCTGCGCTTCTTCGGGCAGGACGTTTCGACAGACAAGTTGTCGTAGATGTCCCCGACGTAAAAGGTCGCGAAGAAATTTTGCAGGTACATACCAAAAACCTGCCGCTTGCCGACGACGTTCATTTGGAAACAATAGCCAAAGGTACTCCCGGTTTTGTCGGCGCGGACTTGGCGAATTTAGTGAATGAGGCAGCTCTTCTTGCGGCGCGTTTTGAGGCGGAAAAAGTGAGTATGATTGATTTTGAAGAGGCAAAAGACAAAATCGCAATGGGAACCGAGCGAAAGAGTATGGTATTGTCCGAAAAGGAGCGGAAAATGACCGCTTATCACGAGGCAGGGCACGCCATTTGTACGCTTCATTGCGAAAACGCCGACCCGCTTCATAAAGTTACAATTATTCCGCGAGGCAGAGCGCTCGGCATTACATACTCCGTCCCCGAAGAAGACAAACATTCCTATTCCAAAGATTACCTTTTAGACAGAATTTGCGTAGCAATGGGCGGACGCGCCGCAGAAAAAATAGTTTTCGACAACTTTACGACAGGCGCCGCCAACGACATAAAAGTATCAACCGATTTAGTGCGAAAAATGGTTTGCGAATACGGAATGTCGGAAGCAGGTCCCATTGCTTTGGGCGCAAAAGAAGAAGAAGCGTACTTGGGATATGAGATGACATCGCGCAATTACTCCGAAAAAATGGCGGAAGAAATAGACCGCCTCGTTAAAGGAATAATACTGAAGCAAGAAGAGCGTTCCATAAAAATACTCACAGAACACCGCGCAAAACTCGACCTGCTTGCCGAAGCGCTTATTGAACACGAGCTTTTGGACAAAGAAGAAATAGACAAAATTATTTCGGGAACAGGCATTGAACGCGCCAAAAAGAGCCGTGATAAAGACCTCGCGCCCATAGATATGAGAGCGTGGGCAACGACCGACAAGGTCGAAATTTCGTCGGAGGGTGAAAACATATCGACTTCCCGCAAACATTTCGATGAAACAGCAAAGCAAAACGAGCAAATTATTGAAGGTTTTGAGAGAAGGATTGCCGAAGAAGAAGATATAATTTTAATTTTGGAAGCAAAAGTCGCCGAAGAAGAAAAGAAAACGCCGCCCGACAGAAAGAAAATAAAGTCCTTTCTGGAAAGCATTAAAAGCGTGCAGAAAAAAATAAAATTCTATCGCAAAAACATCAAAATTGCCGATGATATTATTTATCTTGCAGAAGGCGCATCATTGTTGCTTGAAGAAGCAAATGCCGCCGACCACGCAGAAGAAAAACCAAAAAAGGAAAAAGACGAGAATAAAGAATGAACATAGATTTTAAGGTAATGGGAATATTAAACATCACCCCCGATTCGTTTTCGGACGGGGGATTGTATTTTGGCGATTTAGGCAAAATAATCGACCGCGTCGCAAAAATGACGGAAGAAGGCGCGGATATAATAGACGTCGGCGGCGAAAGCACAAGACCGAATTCCGATGAAGTTCCCCTTGACGAAGAACTAAACCGAGTAATTCCTGCGGTCGAGGAAATCCGTAAAAGGTTTGATACGACTATTTCAATCGATACCCGAAAAAGCGAAGTTGCAGAACAGGCGTTAAACCTTGGTGCAAACTGGATAAACGATGTAAGCGCGGGAAGATTTGACCCGAAAATTCCAAAAATAATTGCGAAACACAACGCAACAGCAATCGTAATGCACAGCCGAGAATGCCCAAAAAAAATGCAGGATAACCCACATTACGACGATGTAATAACGGAAGTAAAAAACGAGTTGCAAAATTCGGTAAATTTGTTTATTTCTGCGGGCGTATCGAGAGATAAAATAATTATCGATCCCGGAATAGGCTTCGCGAAAAGATACGAAGATAACCTTGTTTTAACCGCAAATCTCGACAAAATCGCTTTTGATAACTACCCGATGCTTTACGCCGCTTCCCGCAAAAAATTTATTGCCCAAACAATCGAAAGTGAAACAAAAAATCGACTTTACGGCGGACTTGCGGCAATCGGACAGGCATATTTGAACGGTGCAAGAATTTTTCGCGTGCACGACGTCGCCGAGACCGTCGATTTTTTGAAAATGAGCGCAAAACTTGCTGTATTCAAATCTATTACAGGAGGTAAAAAATGAACCTTGCCACAACAACGCACGAACATAATAAAATCCCTGCCGACGATTATCTTATTTTTATAATCTGCATAATTTTTGCGGCATTCGCCTTTTATTTGGATTCGCCGAGCGACATACTCGCAGGACTGCACAGAATAAACACATCCCGAAGCGTTCTTATTACCGACTACGTTGCATTGGCAGGTATCGGCGCAACGCTTATAAATTCGGCAATTCAGGTGCTTCTCACGCTTGTCCTTGTTATGACCACCAAAACCAAGCTTACGGGAAGAGTAATCGCCGCGATATTTTTGACCGCGGGGTTTTCGCTTTTCGGCAAAAACATATTTAATACACTGCCGATAATCGGAGGCGTGTGGCTTTACGGAAAGGCGACAAAAACGGATTTTCGCTACCTTGTTTTGCAGGCAATGATTGCAGGAACAATCGCGCCGATAGTCAGTGAAATAGCGTTTTTCGGCGATTTTACAACCCCTCTCAAAATCCTCGCGGCTTATGCGGTCGGAATATTTGTCGGCTTCATTTTTCCGGTGGTTTTAGAAAAAACTGTCCCTATTCACAAAAATTATTGTCTCTACAAAGGCGGAATTGCGGGCGGTTTTATAGCTGTGATGTTTGCGGGACTTTTCAGAAGTTTCGGCTTTGAAATCAATCCCGAATACTATTGGGATATAACGCACACTTTACCTCTGTCGGTTCTTTCTTACACCATTGCGGGAGTGCTTATTCTGTTCGGTTTAATTGCGGATAATCCCCAGAACACTCTACGAAAATTTATGTCTCTTACAAGAGAAAGAGACACGAGCGACAGCGATTTTTTCAGGACGTACAAATACACCGCTTATGTAAATATCGGAATTTTGTGCGCGCTTGCAACAACCGTTATGCTACTTTTAGATAAACCCATTAACGGACCTATTTTGGGGGGAATTTTTACTATTTCGGGATTTGCCGCCGCAGGAAAAAGCCTCAGAAACGTCGTTCCTATTCTTGTAGGAAGCATATTCGCCGCGCACATAAACTTTTTGGACGTCGGCGACCCTCAAAACGCCCTTGCCATTCTTTTTTCCACGGGACTTGCGCCGATTGCAGGTAAATACGGCTGGCATTGGGGAATAATTACAGGCTTTGTGCACGTGTCAATCGCCATATTTGTGGGCGACATAAACGGCGGACTTAACCTTTATAACAACGGTTTTGCAGGCGCCTTTGTCGTGGTGATAATCATTCCGATTATAGGCTTTATTAACAGCACATTCGCCAAGACAAAGGCGCGAATAGAAGAAGAATTTCACTTAGGATAACTTCTTCTTCTCCCGTATTTTTTTCGCCGCCGCAATTCCCAAAACGACCAATACAAAGATGTATGCGGGAAGCGCGGCAAGTAATCCATAACGCATATAAAGCGAATCCACTTTCATTTCTATTGTGTGTGTTCCCGCGGGAATTTCCACCGCCATAAATGCAAGGTCGGAGTTTATAATCTGCGCCTTTTCACCGTTAACAAAAACTTCCCACGACGGATAAAAACTTTCGCTTATGCGCAAAAGCCCTTGCGTTTCAACTTGGACTTCCGCAATTCTGCGGTTTGGAGTATATTTTATCCAACGCGTAGTAATATTTGTATTGGCGCCATCTGTTTCTGCCGAGACAAATGAAGGCGTTTGCTCCAAAATTGCGGTTTTATGCGCAAGCCACGCGGGATTGTTTATGGTCTGCGAAATCTCTTGCCAATCGTCTTTTACAACAAAACTATTGGTAAATGCGAGGCGCGGCATTGCGTTTCTGTTCTCCAAAAACATAAGCTGGTCTGCCCTGCTTGCTCCTTGCGGAAAAAAGAAAACATAGCGCACACCTGCAAGATTAAGCGTATTTGAACCCTCTGCAACAGGGTCGGCAACACCCATTTGAGCACGTTGGAAAATCGGCGCAAAATAATTCATACCGCCGCGAGCGCGAAACTCACGGTAGCGCACAAGTTCGTTGTCGTGAAAGCCGTTTACGCCTTCAAGTCCCCAAAAACTCTCTATATTTTCGTTCCAAACTCGCTGAACTTCCGGGAAAACCATTGTGCGAGCGGGAGCGCCGCCTCTTTCGATATTAGTTCTCCGCAAAACTTCAGCAACGGCGGGAGGAGTATTTCTGTAAATCGCATTACTTTGGAAATTCACAAACTGCGTTCCGACGCGGAGCATATCGATTATTCCGAGAATAAAAATTATAGCAATCGCAATCTCTTTTTTGAGGTAGCCGCAAACTGTCGCCCAAACCGAAACCAAAATCGCCGTTGCAATTATCCACCAAATACCGAGCGCGGGAAGGAAGTTTTCGGTGAAATTCCTCTCCCATATTTGCACCCCGTTTCCTTGCTGATTACCCGCCAAATTCGCGCTGAACATATCGCTGAATGCAAAATTAAATCCTTTATCCGCAAAAGCAAGGCAAATAAGCGATATTACCCCGACCGAGGCGAGCAAGCCGATTTTGGTATTTTTGAGACGTTTGGGGCTGAAGTTTTTCCATTCTTCGTTCCAAATATCTTTTAATGCAACCGCGCTCAAAAGAATTATTGCGAACGCGGCGACAAATATAATCATTCCCATTGCACGGAATTGGTCAATCCCGGGGATAAAATTATATGCAAACATATAAAGCGAAATAACGTCCTGCGGGTTCGGACCAAAGCGTATTCCGGGAGAGTTCGCAGCAACAGCCAAAAGCATAATGAAAACAGAAAGCGCAAGCCAGAATATCCGCCATTTCGACGGCTTAAAAACAAACGCAAGCACTGCCAAAATCATAGCGGCGGCACCGATGTATTCCGTATTTAACTTAAAGAAGTTTTCGCCCCAGTAATATTGATACCAGCCGCTGAATTCCGCAATCCAGAGCGACATAATTTCCGCAAAATGCAAACTCCACGAAGTCGCCTTTGCAAAGTCGATTTCGCCGCGCACCGAATGAGCGTTCTGTATAAAAAACATAGAAACCAAGAACTGCGGCGCACCAATCATAAGACCCAAAAACACGCCGCCCCAAAAGAAAAGCGTGCCGTTTCGCAATAGTTTTATCTCGGATTTTCGTTCGTCGCCGATTTTATGCCTAATTTTTTGGAAAAGCAGAATGCCGTTAAAAAGCCAAACCGCTCCGATTGCCCAAAGCGCAAAATACACCATTTGCACGTGAACCGTAAGCAAAGAAAATCCTATAACTATACCCAAAAACACGAGTTTTTTGAGGTCGGGTCTGTCCAAGCCCGCTTTTACTATCCAAACCATAAGCGGAAGCATTGCAATAACCGCCATTTTTGCGTCGTGTCCGGGAGATACCGTCGAGAAAAACGCAGGGCTCAGCATATAAAAAACTCCCCCAATTCCTGCAATAAACACGGGGAATTTGAACGCCTTAAAAAGCATTAAATAGAAAAACAGTCCACCCAAAAACAGATGCAAAATCAGTTTTCCCTGCTGTCCTTGATACGCAGGCATAAGATAGTTAAACGGGAAAGTTATGGGGAGCAGGTAGTCGCCTATCATTGCGTCGCCCGTGGGCATTCCGCCCAAAAGCCCTCTGTTCCACTGAACGATTTGCCCGTCCTGCATTAACCCCTCGCGCATAATAGTTCGCGGTCCGAATTTGGCTACTCTGTCGCTTGCAATAAGCATTTTGTCGGGATTTGCCCACTCGTGAAACACGCCGATAATTATTGCCAGCATAAAAGCGATTATGGCAAAATGCGCCCATTTTGGGGTTTTTGCGCCTAATGTATTGCTGAGTTGTGTAGTCATTTGTTCTCCTTGGTTTTTTATTTTCGGAGACAAAAATACTATTTGTTTAACTTGTAATGCGCCCATATAGTATTTTAGTGCTGTTATTTTACTTATTTTCTCATAAACCAAAGGAAAAAAATGCTTACGGCGGTCGAAAATCCCGTTAATATAAAAAAAGAGCGACGTTATCTAAAATCGCTTTATTTTATAATGTTTTTGGCGTTTGGTTCAATACAACCGTTCGCTATGGCTTTTTACAAACGCATTTTAACTACCGAAGACGGCTCGCCCGATATGCTTTTAATAGGAATTATTGCCACAGCAAGTCCGGTTGTCGCCTTTTTTGCGAATTTATCCGTCGGAGTTCTTTGCGACAAATTTAATTTAAGTCAAAAACTCGTGAGCATTTTAGCTTTTATGGGAGCGGTTTTTGCAACAACAATAGGAATTTTAGGCGCACACACAAGCATAGCGCTTCCGAACTTTGCAATGCTTTTCATTATTGCCGTTTTATCTTACAGTTTTGTTATCGCCTCGCTCGGTCCTCTTGTGGACAGCGAAACATTGCACCATCTGAACAAGCATTCCGACCGCAAAAAATTCGGAAATTTCAGGATTTGGGGAACTTACGGCTGGGCTGTTTCGGCGCTGACGGTCGGCGTTCTTTTAACCTTTGTAAGCCTTAGCGAAACCGGAGAAAATTATCGACTGATATACTTTGTCGGCGCGGCAATGATGTTGTTTTTGGGAATTTTCGGAATAAAAGCGCGTCCCGTAATGGTCAAAAAACCAAAAATATCATACGCATACATCTTTAAAGATTTTCTGTTTATGCGCTTTTTAATCTTTGTTTTTATACAAGGGATAATAATGGCGAGCACAACCGAGTTGTATTTCAGTTTCTTTTGGGCGCAAGTGCTTTCGGGACCGCTTCAAATAGGAATGGTTTACGCTTTTTGGACAATTCCCGAAATATTTATAATGAAAAACAGCGACAAACTGCTCCATAAATTCGGAAGCAGAAATATACTTCTGTCAGGAATTTCCTTTATTGCGCTTCAACTGCTTTTGCTCTCGTTTCTTACGCCCGATATGCCGTTTATCTTGAAATTTATGCCCGCAATGCTTCACGGCGTGTCGTTTGCTCTGCACTTTATCGGCACAATAAACTATCTCGACTCTTACGCTCCGCAAAATATGAAAGCAACCTATTTAACAACAATGTACATAGCGCGCTCGGTATTTGCGGCGGTAATCGGCGGCGCAGTCGGCGCAACGGTAATTCACAATTTCGGAACAAGCATACTTATGCGCGGCGGCGCAGTCGGTATGATACTGATGGCAGTGTTCTTCGTAATGTTTGTGAAGAGACCGAAAGAGATGGCTGAACAGAATTGAAAACAAAAAAAGCGGATAGAAATACCCGCCTTTTTTTTATTTTATGACCGAAAAAGTCTTCACTTAATGCATCATTATATTCTTAATCAACTTCTGCGCTTTGTTTGAACGTCTTAATTTTATAAGTGCGCCGTCTTTCAGCTGTCTTACTCGTTCGCGGGTGATGTCCATTTGCTGACCGATTTCTTCGAGAGTGTAGTGCGTTTCCTCGCCTATGCCGTAATATTTACGGACGACAAGGTATTCGCGCTCGGTCAAAAAGTCGCGCATTATTCGGCACATTTCGGACGATACCGAGTTTTCGAGCGCTTTTGAGTCGGTGTCTTCTATGCTGTCGTTGGCGATGGTATCGAGCAATGCTCCGCCGTCGTCGTCGCGCAGAGGCGCGTCAAGCGAACGGTGGCGACCGCTGATTTTCAGTGAGTTTATTACGTCGTTTTCACCCATTCCCATTGCTTCGGCTATTTCGGCGTTAGTGGGATTTCGGGAATATTTTTGCATTAACTGCTCGCGAACCTTGCTCACTTCGTAAATTGTCGCAACTCTGTTAAGCGGAACTTTTACTATTCTTGAATGGTCGGCAAGTCCTTGCAAAATCGCCTGTCTTATCCACCAAACAGCATAAGAGATAAATTTGAAGCCCTTGGTTTCGTCAAAACGGCGCGCCGCTCTTATGAGACCGAGGTTTCCTTCATTTATTAAGTCGCTCAATGTAAGCCCTTGATTTTGGTAGCCGATGGCAACACCGACAACAAAGCGCAAATTCGCCTTTATAAGCATTTCTTCGGCTTTAGCGTCTCCGGCACGGATTTTCTTAGCTGTCTCTCTTTCTTGTTCCGGTGTTAGCGGATTATATTTTGTAATATCTTTGAGATATAGTTTTAAGCTTTCTTCTTCCGTAGAAATGCTGTATTTTTCCGAACCGGACATCTATGTACCCCTTTTTCGTAGATAGTTAGACGCAAAATACTATTTTCCACAAGCAAATTTCGGAATTTCCGTTAAATTTTATACTTTTTTTGAATTTTATATATTATATATGTACAAATAATAGTATTTTATGGGCAAAATTCCGAAACAGAAAGGTTTTTATATGAAAAAAATATCTTTATTTTTTATTTTATTGCTTGCAATAGCAAGTTTTGCGCAAAATACGGTGCCGGGACACGATTGGGTCGAAACAGGACAGATGCTCAGATATCCGAGCAACCGATTTTTTACGGCAGTCGGGATTGGAGCAAATGAAGCGACGGCAAGAGAAAACGCCATCGTTGAAGTCCGAAGACAGATTTCGGCGAGCATCGATTCGCGGACATTATTGACGGAAGTGCAAATCACCGAAAACAATCGAACGACGACAACTTCGCAATTCGACCAAACACACATAATGGCGGTTGCAGGCAACGTTGAAGGCGTGCAGATAATTGCGACGGAGGCGCGCGAAGGCAATTTTTTTGCATTTGCGGCGCTCGAAAAAGAAAGATTTATTTCACATCAAAGGATGAAAATTACCGAACTTCGCAACGCATTGATTGAAGCGAACAAGCAGGCGCAAAATGCAGAAAAAGACGGAAACATCGCCCTCGCACTTCAGATTTACAATTCGACTTTCGACAAAATTTCGGCGATAGAAGCCGAGCGAGCTCTGCTTTCTGCGGCGACTACCTTGAATACAGCCGACGGGGTTCCCATTTCGCGCTCTCAGATTTCCGCAAACATTGCGCGATTGGCGGCATCTCTGAGAATAACTGCGGCAAGCGAAGAAAGCCAAAGAGTTTTTATTGAAGATGTGGCGGAACTCGAATTTACGGTTTTGGTAAAATCAGACGGCAATGAAGCGGAAAACATACGCGTTTTGTTTTTTGACGCCAACGAAAGAAGAGTGGCAACCGCGCTTACCAACCACGAAGGTTTGGCGCATTTTATGCTTGGAGACAGCGCCCCGACAGCCCGCGGAACTCACAGATTTACGGCAAAAATTGACTGGAACGGCGAAACCATCGGCGAAGCGCGCTTTTCTTACACCGTGCAAACACGAGAACTTTCTGCGCGAATTTCGGTATCGGTATCGAACGACTTGCGAAACGGACGCGCCGAAATTGAACGCGCAGTACTACAAATGTTCTCGGAACACGGAATAACCAACAGCGCGACAAGTTGCGCAAGAATTACAGCCACTGTTTCCGACACGCCCGGTGAAACCGTGCAGGGAGTTTCGGCGGCAAGAACGTTTGTTCGCTCAACCGCCGAAGTGCTTATTTCGGTTTCCGACCAACGAGGCACGACTGTATTTTCGGCAGGCGCAAATCAGCTCGGAATGGCAAACCAAAGAACGGGCGCCGTCGCCGACGGGGTAAGAAAAATGCGTTTGGGCGCAAATCTTTCTCCGATGCAAGAAGCAATCCGAGCAGTTTTGGACGGTTGTCAGTAAATTTCACGACAAATCGCGCAGAAAATCGTGATTTTTTGCGCGAACGTCTTCGGCAAAATTTATTTTTATGCAAATAAATTTTGATTTTTTGTGTTTTACAGAAAAGAAAGTGTTGTTATAAATGATAAAAAAATTACTGTTCAGTTCTACCGCGACCCAAAAAAGGGTTGCTATTCTTGAAGACGGAAAAGTCGCCGAATATATTGTAGAACAGCCCGACGAATGCCGCATCCTCGGTAATATTTACAGAGGTCGCGTCAGCAGGGTTGTTCCAAGTATTCAGTCGGCTTTTATTGATATAGGACTGGAAAAAAACGCGTTTTTGAACGTCAGCGACATCGAAATGGCGCTTATTCCCGACCTCGAAAAAGAACAAAGCGAAGATGACGACGACGATTACGACTACGACGAACAATTAGCCGCAGAAAGAGCAGACTCCGTAAACAATGACGAAACCGAAAGCGAGACGGACAAAAAGAAAGGCGGAAAATATCTGCCGATAGAAGACCTGCTCGAAGACGGACAAGAAATTATTGTTCAGGTTTGCAAAGAGCCCATCGGCGACAAAAGCCCGAAAGTTATGACAAAAATCTCGCTCGCAGGACGTTTCACCGTTCTTGTTCCCGACAACGAAAACATAGGCATTTCAAAGAAAAGCGCAGGCAAAAAACAACGCAAACGCCTAAGAAAAGTGCTTCGCGAAATGCTTCCCGACGGAATGGGTTGCATAGTTCGCACCATAGGTTTGGAAGTTGACGAAGAGTTAATTTACAACGAACTCAAACAGCTTGTCGCCGAATGGGACGAAGTTCAGAGAAAATCACTTGAAGGCGAAGAGCCGTGCCTGCTTTACAAAGAGCAAAACATAATAACATCGTCAATAAAAAACTTTTTTTCAAACGAAGTAGATGAAGTTCTCGTGGATAACACCGAAGATTACAACGAAATAGTGGTATATCTGAACAATGTCGCCCCCGAAATGCTGAGCAGAGTTTCGCTTTACAAACAAAGTACTCCGCTTTTTGACGCATACGGAATAGAAAAAGATTTGGACAAGTCGCACAGACGAAAAATCTGGCTGAAAAGCGGCGGATATTTGTATTTCGACAAAACGGAAGCGTTGCTCGCAATCGACGTAAATTCGGGGCGAAACAACTCCGAAGACACGCTCGAAGATACAGTTTTCGCAGTAAATATGGAAGCGGCGAAAGAAATAACGCGCCAACTCAGACTTCGCGACGTCGGCGGCATAATTGTTGTGGATTTTATCGATATGAAAAAGGGCGAAAATCGTCATACTTTGGAGCAAACAATGCGCGAATACCTCAAAAACGACTCCACAAATACCGCCTGCACAGACCTTTCGCGCTTCGGACTTATGGAAATGACCCGAAAACGAGTACGCCCCGGCATAAACGAAATGATGACGGACGTCTGCCCATCCTGCAACGGCTTGGGAAGAATTTTCTCCACCAAAACAATCGCCTCAAAATTAGACAGATGGCTTCACAGAGCGGCGGCAGAAGAGGGCGGGCAAATTTCGCGCATAAAAATTCTCACTTCCAAAACTCTTTTTGACTACATCGAAAGAAACAACTTACAGGCGCAATTAGAGAGCAACCACAAGATAAAGTTGTTTTTTGAGATTTCATCGCGCTTAGAACAGGACGAGTTTGAGGTATATACAAAAGAAGACGGCGAAGATATTACAGAAAAACACTTATAGGTCTTGCGTACGCGCTTAACAATATACTATTTTAGTAGGCACTTTTCGGAAAATAAAAAAATTTAATAGATTTGAGGAGAAACTTAAAGATGGTTTCAGTTGTAAAACAAGGCGGTTTTCAGTATAAGGTGAGCGAAGGCGAAACGCTCGAAATTCCGCTTGTAGATGGCGAAGTCGGGCAAGAAATTACTCTTGAATCCGTTCTTCTTTTGAGCGACGGAACAAAAACGACTGTCGGCACACCCGAAATTGCAGGCGCAGTTGTTAAAGCGGAAATTGTGGAACACGGGCGTTCAAAAAAGGTTTTGGTAGTCAAAAAACTCAGAAGAAAAGACTATCAGAGAAGAAACGGTCATCGTCAAGATTTCACAAAAATTAAAATTACTTCGATTAAAGCGGCGTAAGGAAAAGGAGATTTAGATATGGCACACAAGAAAGGTCAAGGCTCGACAAAAAACGGTCGCGACAGCAACGCCAAACGTTTGGGAGTTAAAGAATACGCAGGCGAATTGATTAGCGCGGGAAGCATTATTATCCGTCAGCGCGGCACAAAAATTCACGCGGGTGAAAACGTCGGTATGGGTAAAGACCATACGCTTTTTGCAAAAACCGAAGGCAAAGTAGATTTCTACAAAAAAGCGGGCGACAGAAAATTTGCGAGAATTATCCCCGTTGTAGCATAAGTTTTCTTTAATTTGCAAATCGGCAATGAAAAAGATTAAAATTAAAGCGCAAGAGATTTTATTTCTTGCGCTTTTTTGTTTTGTTGCGACGGCGTTCGCTCTTCCCTCTTTACCTCTGTCGTTTTTTGAGAACGAGAGCGTTTTTGCTTCGGCAGAAGAAAATGCAAACATAGCCGAACTTTCGTTTGAAACGTCTTTTTGGGACAAAGGCGATACGGTCATTGTCGCGATAATTATAGGCATTCCCGAGAACTACCATCTTTATTCCAACCCCAAAGGTCCGGGAGTAGGCAGAGAACTGCGCATAAATTTTGACGACAACGCAGGCGTTCTTTTTGCCAAACAAACCACTCCACAAAAATATTTGCCGCCAAATGAGCCGCCCGAACTTTGGCTTTGGGCGTGGCAAAACGAGGCAATTATTTTTATTGCATTTTCGAGCAAATATTTTTCGCCGCCCGTATATATAGAAATAGAGGGTGGTTATTGCCGAATTTCGTGCATTCCGTTTTCGCGGCGCCTCAAAATTGAACCGAACGGCAATGTTTTTGACAAGGATTTGAAATACATTTTTGAAAAAGCAAAGAAATTTCCTTTGGCTGACGATGATTTGATTGTATTTAACATACATATTTCACCGCAAAACTTCTCATTACTTTCGGCTATATTTATTGCGTTTTTGGCAGGAATAATTCTGAATTTTATGCCTTGCGTTTTGCCTGTTTTGGGAATTAAAATCTTATCGTTCTCACAAAACACAAGCAAAAAAACGGCGTTTCTTAAAAGTTTGGCGTTTTCGGCAGGAATTATTTTTGTTTTTTTGCTTTTGGCAATCGTCGCAATTCAGGCAAAAATCTGGTGGGGACAACAATTCCAAAATCCGATTTTTATCACAGCTCTCGCATTATTTATGGTAGTCGGAGCGTTAGTTTTATTTGACATTTTAACTCTTTCGCCAAATTCAAAAGTCGCCGATTTAGAAAGAAAGCAAGACAAAAGCACATTTTTCGGGAATTTCGTCCGCGGAATTTGCGCCACAATTTTGGCGACCCCCTGTTCGGGACCGCTTTTGGGTGCAATTTTTGCTTGGGTTTTGATAGACAACACACCAAATGCCGTCTTGGCAGTTTTCTTGGCGGTTGGTGCGGGAATGAGCGCGCCGTATATGGTTTTGAGCGTATTCGGCGGCGCAAAAATTTCGCAGAAAATCGGAAAACACTCACATTCGCTCAAAAAAATACTGGGCGTAATTCTGCTTTTATTTGCAGTCTATTTACTTTTCTCCGCGCACTCACACAGAATTCTACCGAACAGTGTTCTGAACACTGTTTCAAACAGTGTTTGGATAGAATTTTCGCAAGAATTATTCGAAGAAGCGCAAAGAAACAGACAGAGCGTAATTGTTCAATTCACTGCAAGATGGTGTTTAAACTGTCAATACAACAAAATTACAGTTTACGAAACGCCTGAAATTCGCCGAATTTTGACAGAAAGAAACATTTTGGCATTAAGCGCCGATTTAACAAACGAAAACATTGAAGCGCAGAATTTAAAGCAAATGTTAAATTCCCGAAGCATACCCTTTATGGCAATTTTCGACGGAAACGATTTTTCAAATCCCATAATTTTTAGAGACATAGTAAGCCGAGGCGCAGTTTTGCAGGCGTTGGAAAGAGTAAGATAAGAGCAGGTTTCGTGTAATTAAACCTGCCCTTGGTGTTTGAATGTTATCTATTCACCCCAATTCTCGCGGAATACGAAAATCTTCTGCCGCTGATACCTGTTGCTTCCACCACAATCAAATACGTGCCGTTGGCGACGTATCTGCCTGCGGCATTGGTCAAATTCCAGATGATGGTGGGTTCGACAGGCTCACCCACCGATAAGCCGAGCGCAAAACTGGTCGCTGAGCCTGTCGAAGCGAACACGACATTGCCCAAATTATCGAATATCGTCAAATTCACCGTTGCGGGCTCAGGAGTTATCACCGAAATTCTTGCCATATCTGAGACGATGGCATTTTCAAGGAATATGCCGTATCGGCTGTCTGCGTTTTGTTTGTTGCGAATTAAAGATGGTGCGCAACCATCTAATTCTGTTAATTGCGGTATTTCTCGTGTTTCGCTGTCTGTTTCGGTGCAAGCGTTGCAAGTTCTTGTTCTTTCTCTGCTTCCATCTGCCGTGCAACTTGCTTCAACTGCAACGTTCCAAATACTCCAACTATTCCAAAGATGACCTAATGCAGGTACAGGCAGTATTTCCCTTCCTACTTCATAGCACAAACTACAGCTTCTAGTTCTCGTTCTGTCGCCTGCTTCCGTGCAAGTTGCAGTAGTATCTCCCCAAGTGCTCCAAGTTCCCCAATTATGTATCAGCGCAGGTATTATGTTGCTTTCACTATGGTCGCAACCACGTCTTGTACAAATTCTTTCTTCTTCTCCAGCTCTTCCGCAAATTGCAGGTAATATCATTTCCCAGTCGCTCCAATCGTGGTCTAATGCCACTATTTCACGATTTTCGCTATGCTCACAATTCCCCCTTGTGCAAGTTCCTGTTTCTTCGCCTGTCGCTTCGCAAGTTGCCGCTGTTGTTTCCTGCCAATCAAGCAAGTGTCCCAATGCTGTTGTTATTTCTTGTTTAGTGTGCGTTGCATCATTTAGGCAGGTGTACTCTCTGATACCGTTTGTCAAACAAGTCAGTTCTTGTATTACCATTCCCTCATCCCAATCGTGCGCAGTTGGGTCAATCGGTATTTCCCTTGTTATTTCGTGAGTGCAATCTGAACGCATACATCTTCTGAATTCTAATCCTGTTTCTATGCAGGTCGCCGCAGTTCTTACAGTAAAAGCAGTCGGTAAATTATGACCGAGCGCCGCCACAAGAACTTTGTCGCAAATTGTGCAAATTTGCGGCGTTGTGCAAGTCGCCGCTACGTCTGTGGAATGTCCACCCACCAAAACAACCCGCCTGTTCTGTTCTCTACCTGCTTGTGTAGCATTATCTGCGATGGGATAACCTTCTCCATAGCCAACGGCACGAAGCTGACTAGCTGGAACGCCTTGTTGTATGAGATAATCCATAACCGAATTTGCTCTATCTTGCGAAAATCTCAAATTGTTCTCTACTCTTCGCTCGGAAAAAACCCCCTCAGCAGAAGTGTGTCCTTGTATTTCAAATGAGACATTAGGATAACTGAGAATGAAATTAGCAATATTGTCAAGTACCCAATGTGATTCGAGAAGCAATTCTGCACTTCCAATCCGAAAATTAACCCCTTGTAATATTTGGCTTCCGCATTGCCCCCACACCACACTCGTAGCAACCATCACCGCCGTCAACACCTTAAAAAACCTGCCCATAAAAGCAACCTCCTGTAAAAAAGTTAAAGCAAGAACAAGCAAAGGCTGTTCCGCCAAAATTCATAATTTTGCGAAAACTTTGAATAAATCCATATATTGATAATAACAGACCACGCAGGCAGAACAACCTAATAAAGGTTGGCTTACGTAGCTCTGTTAAAAACAGAAATAAATATATGAAAAGTCAGAACAAAATTCCAACAATTCAAAGTTTTCGCACCAATAAAATACTATTTGTTTGGGGCGAGGTGGCAGTTTGATGTTTTTTTTGTGAGAAATTACAAAAAAATACAAATTTTCATTTTACTCTTGACTTTTCGGGGAATTATTTGGTATATTCTTATCAGAAGCAAAAAACTCTTGTAGTTTTTTGTCTGTAAAAGGCGACCTGCTTGCTTCCGCCCGTCCATTTACGGGGTCGAGTTGTAAGAGGTCGCTATTTTTATATACCTGCACGTCACTAACCGTTGTAGCGTGTAATTCGTTTCTTTCTACATTGCCTTTTTTTACATTGTTTTCGGAAACGGTAAACCTAATAAAAAAAACATTTTTTCCGTCGGTAAACTTGTTTATATAATGATGAAACGCCTTTATGTTAGGGTGTGCTTTATGCCCCGGATATACAATTTCAGGCTCTATTAAAAATCTAAAAGATGTTCTGTAAAGTTCAGGAATGTCTTTTATAATTTTAATAGCGTTTTTGTTTTTAGAACTTATTATTTTGGTTGCCGTTGCAACAGGGACAAGCACCGTTTGTCCTCCGTTATCATTTGCAATTGCTTGGGGAAATTTTCTTACAATTTCTTTGGCTTCTGTTTGACTTATTAGTTCGCCCATCGTTATTTTTTTAATAGGCAAATTTTCGATTTGTTTCCTGTTCACAGTCATTACACTCAGATTGTCGCTCATATTTTTTCCTAAATTTTTTAATATTCGCCTTTGAGAAAATAATTTTTTCATTTTTTTGCCAAAGAACGGGGAGAAAATACTATTTATTTCGGAGCACTGCGGCGGTTTGATAGTTTTTTTACCCATTTCTATTGTATCTTATTCTGTTTCAGAAAAAATAATGGATAATATATTAGTTAACCACTGATTAAATCGCTGATTAAAACAGTGTTTAGTTTTTTACGAAAACGCTACATATAAGACGAAAGTCGGAGATTGGGCGGTTTTTTGTGGGAACTTAGCATTTCCGCTAACTTTTGTTTTTTGGCAAATAGTATTTTACTCCAAAAAAGGAGAAAAAATGATACACGAACTAAAAAAAGTCGAAGAACTCGTGTCGGGTATTAACGAAGTGCATAAAAAATTCTCCGACTACTATTTTGATTGCGACGAAAAAAAAATAAATTTGGCGAAAACTATTCGCCATATTCCGTTCGACCACATTCGCCTGTATCGACTTAATTTGCACGAAAGCATAAACGATTATATTTGGGAATTAATTCAAAAAGATTTAAGGTTTCTTTATCGAGTAAAAACTATGGAAAGTTTAACGGATAAAATCGAACGTTTTAGCCAAAAAGAAAATCAATATCCCGTCAGCAATTGGCTAAACGACATATTCGGAGCAAGAATAATCGTGAAAACCGAACTTTACAACGAAATAAGAGAAAACCTGTCTCCGTGGGAAGAAAAACTCGGCTTAAAAAACTGGTACGAAAAAGGCGAAAATGCAGAGGACGGCTACAAAGCGCTTCACGTTTATTTCAAAAACAAACTGAATTATTTTTTCCCTTGGGAATTACAAATTTGGGACGAAAAAAACATTGAAACCAATATTCAACACCACAGAATGTATAAAAGAGGCTTTGTAAAATAAATGACCAAACACGACATTCTCAAAGAATACTTCGGATATTCTGAATTCAGAAAAGGACAGGCGGAAATAATCGACGCTATTCTGGAGAAACGCGACTGTTTGGCTGTAATGCCGACGGGTGCGGGAAAGTCCGTTTGTTTTCAGGTGCCCGCTATGCTTTTGGACGGGATTACCATTGTCATTTCTCCGTTGATTTCCTTAATGCGCGACCAAGTTTTGGGACTTGTGGAAGACGGAATTCCTGCGGCTTTTATCAACACCGAATTAACTTGGGAGCAAACAAAAAAAGTCTTCGATAACGCTCGTCGCGGTCAATATAAACTGATTTATGTCGCCCCCGAACGCCTCGACGCGCCGCATTTTGCCGAATTTGCCAAGAAGTTAAATATTTCTATGATAACCATAGATGAAGCGCACTGCATTTCGCATTGGGGCAACGATTTTCGTCCGAGCTATCTTAAAATTTGCTCGTTTATCGAAAACCTGCCCGAACGCCCTGTGATTTCCGCATTTACCGCAACCGCCACACAAGACGTAAAAGAGGATATTGCCAAAATTTTGGATTTGCGCGACCCATTTATTATGACTACGGGATTTAATCGGGAAAACTTGTATTTCGACGTTAAAAATCCAAAAAACAAATACGAAGAATTAGTGAAATATCTAAAAGAAAACGAAGAAAAAAACGGTGTAATTTATTGCTCCACGCGAAAAATTGTTGAAGAAATCACCGAAAAACTGCAAAACGACAACTTTGACGCAACCCGCTATCACGCAGGGCTCGAAAACAATGAGCGCAAAATTAACCAAGACGATTTTATTTATGACCGCAAAAAAATTATCGTCGCAACAAACGCTTTCGGAATGGGAATTGACAAAAGCAACGTATCGTTTGTAATCCACTACAATATGCCAAAAAACATTGAGGGATATTACCAAGAAGCAGGACGCGCAGGAAGAGACGGGACGCCCGCGCAATGCCTTCTGTTTTTCTCGGACAGAGACATAATTACGATTAAAGGTTTCATAGAAAAAGTCGGCGAAAACAATCCCGAACTGTCGCCGGAAGAGGTCGAACTCATTCAAAAACGCGACAAAGAACGCTTGACGAAAATGGTAAATTATTGCAGAAGCGCAACTTGTTTCAGAGAATATATATTGGAATATTTCAGCGACAGCGAAGACGTAAAATGCGGAAATTGCGGCAACTGCGACAACAAAAATCCGATAGAAGAAAGAGACATTACCGTTGACGCGCAAAAGATTTTGTCCTGCGTATCAAGAATGAACCAAAGGTTTGGAATTACGCGGGTCATAGAAGTTTTACGAGGAAGCGCAAACGATAAAATGGCAGAATTAGGCTTAAATAAACTAAGCACTTACGGAATTATGAGAGAGCAAACCGAGCGAGAAATCCGAAGTATCTGCGACTATTTAATTAACGAAGATTTTTTGCAACAAACAGCGGACGATAAATATCCGATAATAAAATTAACCTCGAAATCGGGCGAAATTCTGCGCGAAAGAAAGCAAATAATAATGTCTTTCAGAAAAGATATGGTAAGCGTAAAAACCAAATCCGCGAAAGAAAAAAGACGTTCGCCCGCCGCCGATATTCAAACCGCAAACAACGATTTGTTGGCGACGCTCAAAAATTTACGTCGAGAATTGGCAAACAAAGCAAAAGTTCCCGCTTACATAGTTTTCCCCGACTCCTCGCTCATTGATATGGCAAACAAAATGCCCGCAAACGAAAGCGAATTTTTGCAAGTTTCAGGCGTCGGAAAAAGCAAAATGGAGAAATACGGCGAAAAATTTCTGGAATGTATCAGGGAGTTTAAGGAAAAATAGTATTTTCCCACAAAAAACATCGGAGAGATAAAAAATTATGCGCACACTTGAAGAAGAAATAGACCTGTTTTACTCGCAAGAGAAGCGGTGGGGACTGTCCCCGATAAGCGCGCCCGCCGCAAAAATGATAGAGCTTTTGGACGAAAAAACTTACGATTTGGAAACTTTGGCTAACGAGGCAAAGCGGCTCACCCGCCAACATTTCGGCAATACCATAAAACTTTTTACGCCGCTTTATATATCTAATTACTGCGAAAACGGCTGTATTTATTGCGCGTTTTACAGAGACAACAAAATCGGGCGAAAACAACTTGACGAAAAGGAAATTCACGAGCAATGCCAAAAAATCGCCGAAACGGGACTGCGCCAAATCCTTGTTTTGACGGGCGAAGCGCCTAATATTTGCAATTTTGAGTATGTCAAAAACGCGCTTAAAATAATCAGGCAATATTTTTCGGCGATAAGCATAGAAGTTTATCCGATGACCGCCGAACAATACAAGATATTGATTGACGAAACTAATATTGACTCCATAACAATGTATCAGGAAACTTACGACCGAGAACTTTACGAAAAATATCATTTATACGGTCCCAAAAAGGATTATTCGTGGCGACTTAACGGGCTTGTGCGAGCGTGTGAAGCAGGAATGCGGGGCGTACAACTCGGCGCGCTTCTGGGTTTGGGCGACCCCAAAAACGAACTTGCGGCAATGGCGATACACACCGATTGGCTGCAAAGAAATTTCCCCGAAACCGAAGTAAGCGTTTCATTTCCGCGAATTCGCCCAATAGAAAACGGCGGCGACATTAAGTATTTTGAAATAAGCGATAAATTTTACGCAAGAATTATTGCGGCGTTCAGAATTGCGTTTCCGAGTGTGCCGATAACGCTTTCCACCCGCGAAACAGAGAAAATGCGCAACGGACTTTTGAATTTCGGCATAACAAAAATTTCGGCGGGCGTTTCAACATCGGTAGGCGAAAACGGCGAAAGCGGCGAACAGTTTGAAATCGCCGACGAAAGAAATATCACCGAAATTAGCGAACATCTTACAAAAAACGGACTTCAGGCGGTGTTCCACGATTGGAATTTTGAGTTGGTGAGGTAGAAAACCTTTGGTTTGGGAAAAATTTTGTTGTTGTTTCGTATGTAAAAAAATTACTCTATCGCCTTGTTTTACCATACTTCCTCGCCGACAGGTTTTCCCCAATCCACTTCTTTAATTTCTTCTCTTATTTTGGCAGGGTCGTAATCTGCGCCGTAAAAATCAATAAGTCGTTGCTTAAACGTTTTATTCTTTTTTATCGGCGTGCGTGTTTTTGCAATTGATTGTTGATTTGGATATGACACAAAAACAATTTTAATCTTGGCTTTACCGACAGGTACACCTTGCGGAACAGGCAAATCTAAGCGGACGTGTCTGTCTCTTGTTATATCTACAGTTCTCTGCAATGTCATATATTATCTCCTTTGAGAATTTTAATTTATGTAAAAATACGTTATGCCCAAAACAAAAACGAGCGGATTTTTTGCGCCCGCTCGTTTTTATTGAAAAGTTAGTGTTTTTATACCACCGAAACACCTGTAAAAACGGAAGTCCATCGTTTCTATTCGTCTTAATTCCCCAAATATCACCGAAATTAGCGAACATCTTACAAAAAACGGATTGCAGGCAGTGTTCCACGATTGGAATTTTGAGTTGGTGAGGTAATTTTTTATAATTTTTTCGCATAGTTTTACGAATTTTCGTTATTTTCCTTTCAAAAATAGTATTTTTCTCTCAAAAATTATCTTAATAAGGAGAAAATATGGCACAGAAAACTAATATTGAAAAATGGGGATTTGAAACAAAACAGCTTCACATAGGACAAGAAGAGGCTGACCCGACAACAGGCTCGCGAGCGGTACCTGTTTATCAGACGACATCTTATGTTTTTAATAACGCGGAGCACGCGGCGGCGCGCTTTGGACTAAAAGACGCGGGAGGCATATACACCCGTCTGGGAAACCCCACGCAGGACGTTTTTGAGAAAAGAATAGCGGCATTAGAAGGCGGAGTAGCGGCATTGGCAACAGCAAGCGGCGCGGCGGCAATCACCTACACTTTTTTGAACCTTGCGCACGCAGGCGACCACATAGTTTCGGCAAGAACAATTTATGGCGGAACTTACAATTTGCTCGCTCACACGTTGTCGAATTACGGAATAACAACCACTTTTGCAGAGCCGAATGTCGCCGACTTGGAAAAAGCAATTCAGCCGAACACCAAGGCGATTTTCATTGAAACGCTCGGAAATCCCAATTCAAATATTATTGATGTTGCGGCGCTCGCCGAAGTCGCCCACAAAAACAAAATTCCGCTTATTGCCGATAACACTTTTGCAACGCCCTATCTGTTTCGCCCGATAGAACACGGCGCGGATATAGTCGTGCATTCGGCGACAAAATTTATCGGCGGACACGGCACAACTTTGGGCGGCGTAATCATCGACAGCGGCAATTTCGACTGGAAAGCAAGCGGAAAATTCGCCTCCATAACCGAGCCGAACGCAAGTTATCACGGACTTTCTTTTGCCGAAGCGGTCGGAAAAGCGGCGTTTGTCGTTCAGATTCGTGCAACTTTGCTTCGCGATACGGGAGCGGCGATTTCACCGTTTTCGGCGTTTATGCTTTTGCAGGGCTTGGAAACTTTGTCGTTGCGCGTTGAAAGACACGTCGAAAACACCAAAAAAGTATTGGAATTTTTGCAAAAACACCCGAATGTCGAAAAAATAAATCACCCGTCGTTAAACAATTCGGATTTGCCGCTCTATAACAAATATTTCCCCAACGGCGCAGGCTCCATATTCAGCATAGAAATAAAAGGCGGACAAGACGAGGCTTGGAAATTTATCGACAATTTGCAAATTTTCTCGCTTTTGGCAAACGTCGCCGATGCGAAATCATTGGTAATTCACCCCGCAACCACAACGCATTCGCAGTCGTCGCCCGAAGAATTGCGCGAGCAGGGAATAAAGCCGAACACAATTCGTCTGTCAATCGGAATTGAAAGCGCAAAAGACATCATTGCCGATTTGCAACAAGCGCTCGAAATTTAGGAGAAATTTATGGCTGTGTTAAATTCGATAATCGACGGCGTTGGTAAAACGCCGCTCGTAAAACTAAACAAACTTACAGGCGACCTTTCTGCGCAAATTTGGGTTAAAGCAGAGTTTTTCAACCCGCTTTCGAGCGTAAAAGACCGCTTGGGAAAAGCGCTCATAGCCGACGCCGAAGAAAAGGGACTTATAAAAAATGATACCCTGATAATTGAGCCGACAAGCGGAAATACGGGCGTTGCTTTGGCGTATATTTGCGCGGCAAAAGGCTACAAACTAATCCTTACAATGCCCGAAAGTATGAGCATTGAACGACGAAAATTGCTGTCGGCACTGGGTGCAGAATTGGTGCTGACCCCCGCAAATTTGGGAATGAAAGGCGCAATTGATGAAGCCGAAAAACTGAAAAACGAGCGAAACGGCATAATTTTAGGACAATTCACCAATCCCGCAAACCCTGCAATTCACCAAAAAACGACAGGTCCCGAAATCTGGAATGATTTGGACGGGAAAGTCGATATTTTCGTCGCGGGAGTAGGCACGGGCGGCACAATTACAGGCGCGGGAAGATTTTTGAAAAGCCAAAAAAGCGACGTAAAAATAGTTGCCGTCGAGCCTAAAAATTCGCCCGTTTTAAGCGGCGGACAAGCGGGAGCGCATAAAATCCAAGGAATAGGCGCAGGATTTATTCCCAAAATTGCAGATACCGCGCTTTTTGACGAAATTATCCAAGCTCCCGAAGAAGAAGCAGGCGAATGGGCAAGGCGCGCCGCGAAAGAAGAAGGCTTACTTATCGGAATTTCGAGCGGAGCAAACATTTTTGCGGCAGTTGAACTTGCAAAACGTCCCGAAAATGCAGGAAAAAACATTATTACCGTCGCAAACGACAGCGGTGAAAGGTATCTTTCTACTTGGCTTTTTGAAAAATAATTAAAGTTTTTACGCTTTTTTGCCGATATAAGAAGCAAGGGATTGTTTTTATTTTCAAGGAGGAAAATTATGGATATTTCAGCGGCAAGCATTTCAGCAATGAAACAAGGCGAAACAAGAGCTGCGGTTAATCTCTCAATGCTGAAAAAAACTCAAGATTTTGTGGCAACGCAAGTGATGGATTTACTTCAGGCGATACCACAGTCGCCGAATTTTGGAGCAGTCGGCGGCAACATTGATGTAAGAGGCTGAAAACAGCAAACGAAAATTTCTGTAGATTTTTTATAAATAAAAGGCAGACCTGCAATGGTTTGGCTTTTATTTTGCTTTTCTGAAAAATATAACGGCTTTCTCTTGTGCGAGACAGTCGGAATATATTATATTAGAATTAAGTCAAAGGCTTTTATAGCGGTTTCTTAGAGCGCGTTCAATACGCCTACAATAAGGTAAACTGTTTATAACCGAGCAATTTTGATTTAACTGAACCAAACCGAATTAATTTGCTTTAATTCAAGAAAGGATACATTTATGGCGTCTCTTAAAGGAACAAAAACCGAACAAAATCTCCTCAAAGCATTTGCGGGAGAGTCTCAAGCGAAAAATCGCTACACATTTTTTGCAAGCGCCGCAAAAAAAGAAGGCTACGAACAAATAGCCGCCGCTTTTGCCGAATCAGCGCAAAACGAAGAAGAACACGCAAAAAAATTCTTCAAATATCTTGAAGGCGGTTGCGTCGAAATCACTGCCGCTTTTCCTGCGGGAGTTATCGGCACAACGCTCGAAAACTTGGAAGCCGCGGCAGGCGGAGAGCACGAAGAATGGTCTGACTTATATCCCGAATTTGCAAGAATAGCTCAAGAAGAGGGATTTTCGGACGTTGCTACAACATTCAAAATGATTGCTGTCGCCGAAATGGCGCACGAAGCGCGTTATCGCAAGCTTCACAAAAATTTGAGCGAAGGCAAAGTCTTCAAAAAAGACGAAAATATCACTTGGAAATGCCGAAACTGCGGATTTTTACACAAAAATTCGGAAAGCGCGCCCGATTTGTGCCCCGCTTGCAAACACCCGCAAGCATATTTTGAAGTTTGGGTAGAAAATTATTAATTTTGTGTATGTGCGACCGCCCTCGGTCGCCCGCTAATTTATCACAATATATTTCGTAGGGTCAGGGATTTTTGCTTGCAGAAATCCCTTTTTTCTATGTATGCAACTGTCGCAAGCGCCGCAAGCGCGCCCATCCGCCGACGGCGAATAACAACTGTGCGTAAGCGCGTAATTCATTTGGAGCTTATGCCCTGTTGCAATGATTTCGGCTTTGCTCAAATTTATCAACGGCGTGTGAATAATTATAGGATTTCCCTCAACTGCGGCTTTTGTCGCCAAATTCGCCATTTTTTGATACGCTTCAATGTAATCAGGGCGACAATCGGGATAGCCCGAATAATCGACCGCCGTTATTCCGATAAATATATCGCTCGCGCCGATACTTTCGGCAAAGGCAAGCGCATAAGACAAAAAAAGCGTGTTTCGCGCAGGGACATAAGTATTGGGAATTTCGTTTTCGATTTCTTCTCGGTTTTTAGGTATTTCGGTTATAGAATTTGCCGTCAACGAGGAATTTCTGAAAATATCGGTGTCAATATTTATAATTTTGTGCTCTTTTATCTGTAAAAATTTCGCAACTTTTTTTGCGCATTCAATTTCAATATCGTGCCGCTGACCGTAAGAAAAACTTATCGCGTGAATTTCAAATTCCTCGCTTTTTGCAATAGCGGCACAAGTAGAAGAATCCAAACCGCCCGAGAGTAAAACTACTGCTTTTTTCATACCCCTCGCTTATTTCCCCACAAGATTTTATGCAACTGCATTCCAAAGCGCACATTTAATTTGTCGCGGATAATCATTTCTGCAAGAGTTTTTGGCTCGATTTTGTCGGTGCACGGTGAAAAAATAATCTTGCACGGAATTTTGTGGGTTTCTATAAAATTTTTTGCCCAATTGTAGCCGTCTTCGCTGTCGATTACGAATTTTAGTTCGTCTTGCGCGCTTAAATGTTGTAAATTTTCGTAGCAAAAATGCTCTTTTTCACCGTTTTTTGAGACCCACGGAAGTTTTACATCGACGATTTTTATCGCTTCTTTCGGCAAATTTTCGATGTTTTTGCTACCGTTTGTTTCTATTAAAACCGTAAATCCGCTTTCAATAAGCTTTTTGGCGAATTGGGGTGTTTCGAGTTGCTCGAGCGGCTCACCGCCTGTTATTTGGACTAATTTCACATCTAAAAGTTTTGCTTTCAGCAACAATTCATATACCGAAAACTCCTGATATTCGCCTTCGTTTGCGTATTTTGTATCGCAGAAATTACAGCCGAAACTACAACCCCACAGACGAAAGAACGCGCACAATTCGCCTGTGCGCGTTCCTTCTCCTTGTATCGAAACAAAAATTTCGCTTATTTTCAACAAATTAAATCGCTTTTTTCAACTCTTCGACTTTGTTAAGCTTTTCCCAAGTAAATTGCGGAAGTTCGCGACCGAAGTGTCCGTTTCTTGCTGTTTCGCGGTAAATCGGACGTTTTAAGTCGAGGGCTTTGCCAATTCCTGCGGGGGTCAAATCGAAAACTTTTGCGATTGCTTCTTCGATTTTGCGGTCGGTTGTGTTGATTGCTGTGCCGTAAGTGTTTACGTTAACAGAAACGGGTTTTGCTACGCCGATTGCATACGCCAACTGAACCAAAACTTTTTCCGCCAAACCAGCCGCTACAACGTTTTTTGCCACCCAACGACCTGCATAAGCCGCCGAACGGTCAACTTTTGACGGGTCTTTTCCGCTGAACGCGCCGCCACCGTGCGCGCCGTGTCCGCCGTAAGTGTCCACGATAATTTTTCTTCCAGTAAGTCCGCAGTCGCCGTGAGGTCCGCCGACAACAAATCTACCCGTCGGATTGATGTGGTATTTTGTGTTTGCATCCAAATATTTTGCGGGAATTACCGCTTTAACCGCTCTTTCGATAATTTCTTTTTCGATGGTCGCGTGCTCTACGTCTTCGGTGTGCTGGGTCGAAATAACAACCGCTTCCACTCTTTTGATTGTGTGCATGTCGTCTTCGTATTCTACGGTTACCTGAGATTTTGAGTCGGGACGAAGCCAAGGAAGCGTGCCGTTTTCGCGAAGTTCGGTCACTTTTTCCATAAGACGGTGCGACAAATGCAAAGAAAGCGGCATAAATTCGGCAGTTTCGTTTGTCGCGTATCCGAACATAATACCTTGGTCGCCTGCGCCTTGCTCTTTGTGAAGCCCTTCGCCTTCGGTTACACCCTGTGAAATATCGGGCGATTGCGTTCCGATTTGGTTCATAACCGCGCTGTTTTTGTAGTCAAAACCGATGTTTGGATCTGTATATCCGATTTCTTTAATTGTTTTGCGAACAATTGCAGGAACGTCTATTACCGCTTTTGAAGTAATTTCTCCGCTTACAACCGTAATTCCTGTGGTCACCAATGTTTCGCAAGCAACTCTTGCGTTGGGATCTTGCGCCAAATGTGCGTCAAGAATCGCGTCTGAAATCTGGTCTGCTACTTTGTCGGGGTGTCCTTGAGATACACTCTCCGAAGTAAAAAATATTGCCATCGTTTCCTCCTGTGGCTATTTAATTTTGTTTGTTTAACTAAAAAATCTATAAAAAAACATAAAAACCGACATTCTTACAAGCCGAGCATTTTAAGATACTCACTCTTTGGGAAAACCCCTGTTTTGCTGACTTTATCCGCTCCGTTTTCGAAAACAATTGTTGTCGGGATTGCGCTGATTGCGTATTTTGCGGCTGTTTGCGGGCATTCGTCAACGTTTACTTTTACAATTTTTGCTTTATCGCCCACTAAACCCGTAAGTTCATCCATAATTGGACTGAGCATTCTGCAGGGTCCGCACCATTCCGCCCAAAAATCCGCCAAAACGGGAACATTACTATTGAGAACTTCCGCCTCAAAATTTTCGTCATTAACTGCTTGCGCCATAATTTCTCCTTATTAAAACCGCAATAAAATACTATATGCCACGGCAATATTTTCATTTTTTTCGACAAAAACATTATTTTGCTCTTGGAAATATACTATATTGTATGTATTATATATAATGAAGATGTGAAAATATAAAAAAAGGCGGTTTATATGAGAAAAAACGGATTTACACTTGTCGAACTGATGGTGGTGATTGCAATCATCGGAATTTTGGCGGCAGTATCATTGCCAAGATTTGGCGAAGCCGCCGACAGAGCGCGAGCCGCCGAAGCCCCGCAAATCTTATCGGCTATAGCGGCAGGACAGGAAGCGTTTCGGATAGTTCACGGCGAATACCTGCCTTTGCCTGAGTCAAATCTTCAAACTACAATCGATGAGTGTAATGTTGTTAATCCCATTTGTAATTGGAGAAGAATATTACCACAAGTTCCTCAAAGCACCGTTTTTGCCTACGAGGTACGACAAGCCGATATTGTCGCAATGACGATAATGCCGAACGGCGACATCATTGCGCCACAATTTACAGCAAGAGCGATACTTCTGACAAATATGACAAGAGCGCAGGCGGATGCGGCACTAACAATAAATCAGGTAGGTGCCAGAGATGCAACAAGCGCCGATCTTCGTCGATTGGTACCGACATTCTTTCCATAGGCTTCTTGCGAAATCTAAAAAACGCGAATGATTTCCCGTAGGGGCGTATTGCATACGCCCGATTTCTGTCGGCGATTTGGGCGTATGCAATACGCCCCTACGATAAAATTCCGCAAATTTTCTTGACGGCTTCTTCCAAATTGTCGTTTACAACAAAATGGTCGTAATTTCCCTCGTTTTTGGCGAAAGCTAACTCTTTTTTGGCATTTTCGAGGCGCAATTTTATAGTTTCCTCGCTGTCGGTCGCCCTTTTTCGCAGACGGTTTTCTAATTCTTCAAACGACGGCGTCTCTATGAAAATTCCCAAAGTGTCGTTTGGATATTGTTTTTGCATAAGAACTTTGCCTTGAACGTCTATATCCATAACAATCATTTTGCCGTCGGCGAGGTTTTTTTCGATAAAATCGCGAGGCGTTCCGTAATAGTTTCCGTGAACTTCCGCCCATTCGACAAATCCGTCTTTGTCTTTTTTTGCGATAAAATCCTCTTTGCTCATAAAGAAATAATCAACTCCGTCGCACTCCTGACCGCGCGGATTTCGTGTTGTCGCCGAAATAGAGTATATGAGTTCGGGCATTTTTTTACTCAACTCGCTCAAAATTGTACTTTTACCCGCGCCGCTTGCCGCCGAAAAAACAACGATTTTACCTTTTTTACCCATTTTTTGCCTCGCTTTCTTTTTTAAAAAGAGTGTTTGTTATCGATTGGTTATTTTTCAAAATTTTGTTTCCGCGCGTTATTTTGCACAAGCTCATTTGCAAATCGGAGGCGATTTTTCGGTGGGTTTCGCCTTTTTTTAGCCTAAGCATTAACTCCCATCGGGCATAAATGCTTTTTTTCTCGGCTTCCGTTAAAATTTCGTCCAAAAAAGCGGACATTTTTTCTTCGCCGTTTATTTGACATAATGCTTGTACTATGTTTTGCGGTATCATTCTATTTTTCTCCCAATTTTTCAAATAAATTTAATCTTTTCGCCGTTTCAAAGCCCAAAACTGCCGCCGCCGAAACGACGTTCATAGAATTTTTAAGCCCGAACACGGGTATTTCGACAATTCCGTCGCAAATTTGCAAGACCTCTTGCGACACTCCCAGCGCCTCGTTTCCGAAAACAAAGGCAACAGACTTGTCGCTTAGCGGTAATTTGTCGTATCGCACAGCCGAATATGCGGTTTCTGCCGCCCAAACTTCTACATTCTGCGCTTTTAACTCGTTTATTGCGGCGCTTGTTTCTTCAAAATGCTTCCAATTCACAAAATCTATTGTTCCGAGCGAGGTTTTTTCTAATTTTATATGCGGAGGATAGGCAGTATATCCGCACAAATAAATTCCGCTCACTCTCAAAATATCGCCGAGCCTAAAAAACGCCCCTACGTTAAACGCGCTCCGCAAGTTATCCAAAACAAAGTAAATCGGCGCTTTCGGCAGTTTAGCGTATTCCTCGCGAGAAATATCCGCGTCTTGCGTTTTAACGCCGAAACCTGTTTCTATGTCGCCGATTTTTTTTGCCAATTTGTCTTTTTCTCCGTTTTTGGTTTTTTTGAATAGAATATACTATTTGGCGAAAACAAAAATCATATAATTTTCTTGAAAATCCCTTTCCCACATTCTCCAAAAAGTATTTTTGTAAAGTTTTAGGATTTTCGAGTGGAGTTTATTCCTAAAACATTGCTAACTTACAGAGTTTTAGGAATTTCAACCATGCGGTATTCCTAAAACTATAAAAAAAGAAGAAAATCCCGTAAAAAACCCTGAAACATTAGCCCGCGAACTTGCGCCGTTTGATAAAATTAACGACCATAACGAAAAAATATTGATAACCGCCGACTATGAAAACGGCTCGCGCAACGGCGTTAAACAGATAAACATCGTCGATTGGTTGCTTAGCAAAAACAATTAACGCTCAATCGTGAAATAAAAAAACACAAATTTTCAAAAAACGCCCCACTTAACCGCTACAATAAATTATTTTTCTCCTGCCAAAAACTATGAATTGTAGGGATTTATCCCTGCTTTTCATCCACATCCGTCTTTGTTGCAGATACGGGCAAAACAATCTTTAAGTAGGTTGTTCTGCCTATCTGCCCTATCTGTATTCTTGATGTGGTTATTCATAGTTTTTGGCGAAATGTTGAATTTCGGCAGAACAACTCTCTTAGTTTTCTGTCGGAAAAATTGTTTAACTATTTTAAATTGCCGAGAGCGGCGGAAAGAGTGGGCTTATTATGAGAGAATTGCTAAAGAAGCAATGGGTTTTTAACGTGTTGGCGGCGGCTGTAGTGCTACCCTTAATGATTGGTTGCGGAAAGCAACAACAAACTGCGCCCACAGGCGGGAGCGCAACAGGAAGAATAGAAGTCGTTTCTATTCAAGATGAATTGGTTATGTTGTGTAATAACGATTTTGCGGAACTGAATTTTTGCGGAATTGGTTCGGGAACTTCAAATTCGGAAAGTATGGCTCGTCAAATCGCCGCACAAGAAGCGCGAGGAAATCTTGCTTTGGAGGTTCAGGCAGACGTTAACGGTCGAGTTGGTATTTGGGCGGCAAACGACCCAAGCGGCAATGCTTTGGAAACAGCCGCACAGCACAGTATATCTAACATAGATGCGCAATTAAGAAATATTCGCACAAGAAGCACTCGTACCGAGTTTGACCCTACAACAAGAAGATTTACTGCACACGTGCTTTTAACAACCAGCCGAGACGAAGCATTAGAAACAGCAAGGCAAGCGATGCTTGCAAACGAAGAATTGCAACGCTTGGCACGTTCCCTTAATGTTGCCTTAAACGTAGAATATATGCTTGGCATAAGCAGAGAGCCAAGACAGGCGCAGTAAAGGAGTATCTAATGAAAAGAATTAGCGTTCTTGTGTTTTTATCACTTTGTTTTTTATCGTTTTCGGCATTTGCCAGAAGCGACAGGAATATTCAAACATTTGAGTTGCCTCACAGATACGTTGCGAGCAATGACGACAGCCGAAACGACGCCAGAAACAGAGCAATAGAGGAAGCGCAAGTGAGATTATTGCAAGAATTGGGTGTATTGGTTGAGGCGCGGCAAAGATTAAGGTCTGCGGATATTGGCGGTATTTCTCAGCAGGAATTTTTGGCGGAAGTAAATACATACACTCTGGGAAGAGTGCAGACGACAGTTGTTTATGGGACGGAAATTTGGAGAGACAACGTTTTTTCGGCAACTTTCAGAATGACGGTGGATACAGCCGACCTGTCCAGACACTTGAACGCTATTTTAACGCAACGTCAACGCGCCAGAGCCGACAGTATTGCGTTAGTTGAACGAGCAAGAGCGGATTCTGTCGCAAGGGTGCAAAGAATTGCTACACTTGAAAACGCCGCTCAAACTGCAAGGCGAATATTTATGCAAGAAAGCGAAAGAGCGCGTCCCTTACAACAAGAAAGAGACAGAAGCGCAAGAGAGTTAGAAGAAGCGCGGGCAAACAGAGATAATGCACAACGAGCGTTTGCAAATGTGGCAACCGCCTCAGACGCTCATACGGCAATAGGAGTAAGAAGGATTGAAAATGAGCGGGCGTTGTTGCAAGAGACGACAAATAGGTATAATCAGGTATCGGCACAGTACAATGCTGCTGAAGAAAACCTCAGAGCCGCTTCAGCAAGATTGCAAACCGCACAGAACAATTTGCGTATAGCCGAAAATAATCTCGCACAAGAAATAGGAACACCTCTTGCGCCCGAAAGCAATTTTGTGCAAGAAACAAGACCGTCAATACCTGCAAGAAATGATAGAGCACCTGTTCAAACACAGCCAAGTTCTCAAGCACAAGCAAGCGCTAGTCCGAGAAGAACTTTCGTGTTTACGCTTGCAACGCCCGGGTTTGCTTCGACCGCAGGGCTTGGCGGCGCTCCCGGAGCAATGGTCGAATTCGGATGGATAAATCGAAAAAATATTTACCAGTCGGTCAATGCTCTTGGCGGATTCCCTTATTGGGGAACAGGATATAGCATAGGCGGAACTGTTAATAGAGACGGAAAAGCAACAGCAATTTTCGGCGGCACTTCTGGTTTTTACAGCGCGTTTAGCTATTATGATTATGGCGACAGCCACGGAGATACGTTTGTTTTTTCTTGGTTAGGCTACTTCGCAAAAATGATGATTGGACGAAGAAATAACTTCGATATAACTTTAAGAGGGTTATTCGGAATGTATGATAGCTATTATTCTTATAGTAGCACCTCTTGGCATAGTAATGGTTGGAATAGTTGGAGTAATACCAATTGGAGCAACGGTTATCATGCGGGTTTTCAGAAAACATTCATTTTTAGCTTAGGTTGGGCGTGGGTGCGTAGATAAGTAGTAGCAAAAATATTACCCATAACGGAAATCGAGACGATAAAAAATCTCGGTTTCCGTTTTTTAGAACCTTGCCTATTACCGTGAAAAACACGTGTTTTTTAACAAAATTCACGGTTAGTTGCGCTTTTTTATTTTGCAAAATAGTATTTTTGCAAAAAATGAAAGGCAAAGAATTTGATAAACCAAACAACAAAAGATAAAATTGAAAAATATCAATCGTTTTATGAAAAAATATCGATAAACCAAAAAGATGTTTTGCGCGATATTGCGTTGATTGAAATTCCTGAAATGGTTTACAATTCCAACGCTATCGAAAATTCCACGCTAACTCTTGAAGACACGGAAATAATTTTATCCAACGGCGAAATAAAAAAGCAAGTTAATATGCGAGAGGTTTTTGAGGCAAAAAATCTTGCAAAAATTACAGAAATGCTTTTAGAAAACGCAAATCAGGAATTGTCTGTAGAAATGATTCTTAATTACCATAAAATGCTTCTTTGTAATATAAACGACGATTGGGCGGGAAGGTTTCGAGCGGGGCGCGAATGGATAAGAATAGGCAACAATCTTGGAGCAAATCCTAGTTTTGTGCCGTCTTTGATAAATGATTTGGTAAAAAGCTATAATTGTAATTCCAAAGAACTTTATTTCTTGGACAGCATTGCGCATTTTCACGCTGAATTTGAAATTATTCACCCTTTTTGCGACGGCAACGGACGAATTGGACGAGTTCTGATAAATCAACAGTTGATGAAAATAGGTTTGCCGCCAATAATTGTGCCGAACAAAAGCAAACACTTTGACTATTATCCGCTGTTTGTAAAATATTCGACAACAACAAAATTTGACGGCTTTACGGAGGTTTTTGCAAACCTGTTGTTTGAATCATTCCATAAACGGATAACATACCTTACTGCAAAAAAAATTATTCCTCTTTCTGTTTGGGCAAAACAAAACGGAGTTAAGTCAAATGTCGCGGCAAACAAAGCAAAGCGGCAAACAATTCCCGCTTTCAGATTGCGCCAAAAATGGATGATTTCCGAAACTTACCGTGAAAACACGGAGCTTTTGGGTGATTTTCACGCTTAGTTGCGGTTTTCGCAATTTTACAACTTATACCGCCCCTTCAACACCAAAATCAAAACAAGGGCGGGGATATTGCAAAGCATTAAAGCAAACACTGCCCACTGAAACGCGGGCGGCGGCATAAAATAAACGGCTAACAGAAGCAAAAGCGCGAAAAGTCGTCCAAGATACATAAAAATTTCAGAAAGTAGGTTGCGTTCGGGGGCAAATTGCGGCAAATCTATTTTGTGCATGGTGTTTGTTAGGGTTGCGGAGGATTCCATTTTTCCAACAATAAGCATTGTTCCATAACCTGCCGAGATAAGCAAAAACGCGAGAATGCCGATTTGCGCAAGTATGGACAGCGATAAAATCACTGGCAAAACAGAAGTTGTAATAAGAATAATATTGCGAGTGTTTTTGTTTTTTATGCGCTTGTAAATCGCCAAAAGAAGAATTGCGCCCGCCGCAAAAACCGACGATGAAATGCCAAGTAAAAAATTCGCGTTCGGATTATTTTCCAGAGTAATCATAGCAATAACAGGAATTACTACGCTGATAACGCCTATAAATCCCCAAAAAAAGTCCGAAAAAGTTCCCAAAAGCACAGGAGCGCGCTTATTTTCTTGTTTAATTCTTTTGTAAAATTTTAATAACGAAAACGGCTCGCGCTTGTACGGCGCGTTAATTAAAAGCGTAAAACCAAACAAAACAAGCGCGATTATGACCACCACCCCCGAAGCGAAAAGGAAACTTAAAAAGTCGATAGCCGCTCCGATTGTGAACGGGAACATTATTTTTGAAAACGAAATAATTATGTAGTACCAAAGCATAAATGCAGCCATATTTTTGCCGTCGCCGCCGTTTATTTCACACTCCAGAGTTCGCATAGCCGCCCAAAACATTCCGATAGCGACGCCGCCGACTGCCGCCAATATAACGAAAACTGCGGAAATTTGGTTTTCCAAAAGCATAATTAAAATAGAAAATACGAGCAAAAGAACAGTGGAAGCGCGTAAAAAAAAGACGCGCGAAAACCTTTTAACAAGATATGAGCAAACCCAAAAAGACGAAGCCCAAGCCGTAAATAAAGAAATATTAAGCGTTGCGACCGAAAAAATATTGCCGTCCGTTTCCGTAAAAACCTTTGCTATAAGAAAAGTGCCGACGAAAACCCAAAGCGACGAAAAGCAAACGTGAACGCCCAAAAGCCCAATGTTGTTTTGTGTAAAATTTCTCTGTTTCATAGCGCAAAAATACGTTAAGGAATAAAGTTTTATTCAAAAAAACCGCCAAATAGCGCCTTTTTCTCTTTTGTCTGTGAGAATATATTATTTTTATGCCCAAAAAGCGCTTGAAAAATAAATGGGCAAAGGGCACAAGCAAAACAATGAGTATCAGAAGACGTATTTTTATTTCTATGATTTCGCTGACGATTGTATGTTGCGCGGCGGTTTTTATTTCGTCGATATTTCTTTACAGCAGGGAAATGCGCGCGTCTATGTTTGACAAAAACATAATTGCCCAAATGGTGGTTATGAACGAAATAGGAAATCTGAAAGCAAACGCGCGTGTTGCGGCGATAGGAGTTGCAAATGATCCTGACCTTATAGAAGCGCTTATGGATAACGACCGCAAAAAAATTCAGAGTATTATAACCACAATAAGTACGATGTTAAGGATTGATATTGCCAGCATATCTGACAGCAACGGCTTTATTTTGGCAAGAGCTCACGATCCAGAAAGATACGGCGATTATTCCGGAAATATGCCTCACGTAAAAAGAGTGATGGAGGACAGGGAAATCGGGGTTTATGTTCTGGAAGGCATTGTTGTGCCTCTTGCCGCAAGCGCCGCCGCGCCGATATACGATAACGACGGAAATATCTTAGCCATAGTCGCCTTGGGTTTCAGATTGAACAATCAGGAATGGCTACAAAATTTAAGCCTCATAACAGGTAGCGAATTAGCGATTTTTCTGAAAGACCGCCGCATTATTGCTTCGACCGTAATGTGTGAAGAGGGAACAATCTTAGGAAAAAAAGTGGACGAATATATAAGCCTAAAGGTGCTTGCAGGAAATTTACATTTCGGATTTATAGACCTTTTCGGCAAGAGAATTCTCGCTAAATATTCTCCGATATACGGCGCAGACAACGAAGTTGTCGGTATGCTGTTTGTAGGATTTTGCACGGAAGAATATACAAATAAAATAGTGTTTTTCGTTTTGATTACGACTCTGATAACGTTGGCAGTGCTTATATTTTGTATTATCCTTGCAAAAATTATTTCTGCCGCCATTGACAAAAAAATGGGAAAAATGATATTTGAACTGAACAAAGCGCGCGAAACAGCAGAAGACGCCACCAAAATAAAATCTATCTTTTTGGCAAATATGAGCCACGAAATAAGAACGCCGATGAACAGCATTATAGGATTTTCGGAACTTGCGCAATGTGGCGATATTCCCGAAAAAACCAGAGAATATCTCTGCAACATACAAGAAAGCGCAGAATGGTTGCTCGAAATAATCAACGATATTCTGGATATTTCCAAAATCGAATCGGGCAAAGTTGTTTTGGAACACATTCCGTTCGACCTTTCTCAGATATTTGCGCATTGCCAGCAGTTAATTATCCCGAAAATCAAGAAAAAAGACATAACTTTATATTGTCATTCCGAGCCGTTTGTCGGAAAAAAGCTACTCGGCGACCCTGTTCGCTTGGCTCAGGCGCTCACTAATTTGCTTTCAAACGCCGCTAAATTCACAAATGTCGGCACAATTAAACTTTTGGCGACCATAGAAGCTTCCGACGAAAAAAGCGTAAGAATAAAATTTGAAGTAAAAGACAGCGGCATAGGTATGGATGAAAAGCAGATTGCTAAAGTCTTTGACCCGTTTATACAAGCGGACGACAGCATTACGCGAAAATTCGGCGGCACGGGTCTGGGACTCACCATAACAAAAAACATAATAGAAGTTATGGGCGGTACCCTCTCTGTGGAAAGCGGTTTGGGAGTTGGCAGTAATTTCTATTTTACATTAAAATTCGATTTAACAAAAGACACTTCCGAAAAAAGTGAAAACGTCCCGGTTGACGAATTGGAAAAGCCAAATTTTAACGGCGAAGTTCTTATTTGCGAAGATAACTACCTTAACCAGTGGGTTATTTGCGACCATCTCGCGCGCGTCGGCTTAAAAACCGCTATAGCGCATAACGGCAAAGAAGGCGTCGATATTGTCGAAAGTCGTATAAAAAACAGAGAAAAGCCGTTCGACTTAATTTTTATGGATATACACATGCCCGTTATGGACGGATTGGAAACGGCGTCAAAAATCACCCGACTTGGGTCAAAAACGCCTATCGTGGCAATTACGGCAAACATTATGTCCAGCGACCTTGAACTTTACAAAAAAGTCGGAATGGCAGACTGCATAGGCAAGCCGTTTACGTCGCAAGAATTGTGGAGATGTCTGATAAAATTCCTTCCCGTAGAAAGTTTTGCTTCCGTAGAAAAAAGTGAAATGTCTGCGGAAGAGATAAAATTGCAGAAATTGCTGAAGGTAAATTTCGTTAAAAGCAATCAAAACACCTACGAAGAATTCAAAAAAGCGTTAGAAGAAGAAAACATAAAACTTGCGCACAGAATTGCGCATACGCTCAGAAGCAATGCCGCACAAATCGGCGAAAAACGCTTGCGAGCCGCCGCCGAAAAAGCGGAGGGTATGCTGACAAACGGCAAAAATCTGCTCAACGAAAGAGAAAAAAATGCTCTCGAAACCGAATTAAAGACGGTTTTGGACGAATTGGCGCCGCTGATGGACAAAACAGAAGACGAACACAAAGTAGAGAAAATCACAGATACAAATATAATACGCGAATTACTCGAAAAACTACAGCCTCTGCTCGAAAACCGCGACACGGAATGCCTGAACCTTTTGGACAAAATTCGCGCCGTACCGAATTCGGAAGAACTTGTAAAGCAAATAGAAAACTACAATTTTAAAGTTGCGCTTACAATTCTTGAAACCTTGAAAAAGGAGCAGACCAAATAATGTATCAGAAAATAGAGAAACACGAAAGAAACAGAGTTCTGATTATAGACGACGAGAAGTCAAATATACTCGCGCTTACAAATATTCTGAGCAGAGAATATAAAGTATATGTGGTAATAGACTCTCGGGAAGCAGTCGAAACAGCGGAAAGAGATTTGCCCGACGTAATTCTGCTCGACATTATTATGCCCGAAATGGACGGATACGGCGTTATTGCCGCGCTGAGAAAATCAGAAAAAACGCGAGATATTCCCGTAATTTTCATAACAGGACTTTGCGACGCCGAATCCGAAGAAAAAGGCTTGATTTTAGGAGCGGCTGACTACATATCAAAACCGTTCAGTCCTGCTATTGTCAGGCTGAGAGTGGCAAACCAAATGCAACTTGCAAATCAATTCAAAATCATAAAAGCGCTGAGCGCAACCGACGAATTGACAGGTATATTTAATAGGCGCGGATTTGATTCTCGACTAAGTCTGGAATGGAACCGCGCAAAAAGAGACAAAACATCGTTAAGCATACTGATTTTGGACATAGACAATTTCAAAAAATACAATGACACCTATGGTCATCTGCAAGGCGACGCGGCGCTTATAACCGTTGCAAAAATTTTATCGCAGACATTAAAACGCGCTATAGATTTTTCTGCGCGTTGGGGCGGAGAAGAATTTGCGGTTTTGCTACCCGACACCGACGCAGACGGCGCTTTGAACGTCGCCGAAAAAATCCGCAAAAAAATAGAAGAAGTACAAATTTTATGCAAAAACGGCGACATTACGAATATAACAGTAAGCATAGGCATAAATATCTATACCTCGCCTGAAAATATGTCGATACAAGAATTTATCGACGGAGCGGACAAAGCTCTGTATTCGGTAAAAAGAACAACCAAAAATATGTCGCACATATACAACAGCAATAATGTTTAGTTTTACATCCTTTCAGGTATATCAATCCCCAAAACAGCAAGTACGGTTTCTATGGTTTTAAGCGTTTTTTCGGCGATTGCCAAGCGCGATTTTTGCAGGATTTCGTCTTTCTCGTGCAAAATCGGCGAGGAGTTGTAAAAACGGTTAAATTCCTGCGAAAGTCCGTAAATGTAGTCGCAAAGATAATTGGGGGAACAATCAACGCCCGCGCTTTCTAAAACGTCGCCCAAACGTCCGATTTCCAAAAGCAAATCGCGGTCGTTGTCGGTGATTTTTATTTCGCCCGACGTAATTTTTGCCTCCGCGCATTTGCGGATTATCGATTTTATTCGGACTGCCGTATATAATAAATAAGGTCCTGTTTTACCCTCGAACGCGCAGAATTTATCCAAATCAAAAACGTAATCCGAAAGACGGTAATTCGACAAATCTGCAAATTTCAGCGCGGAAATTCCAACCATTTTGGCGATTTTCGCTTTTTCTTCTTCGGTTTCATTCGCCGCCAAATTTGCTTCTTCAATTCGCTCTTTTGCCTTGTTTATTACCAAGTTTATTAGGTCGGCGAGCTTCATAACGCCGCCTTCGCGCGTTTTGTAGGGCTTTCCGTCCTGCCCGTTTACCGTGCCGAAACCGATATGCTCCAAAAGCAAATCCTGCCCCGCAATTTTCGATTTTTTGACTGCGCGAAAAACCTGCTCAAAGTGCAACGACTGACGTTTATCGACAACATAGCAAACACGGTTGGGCGAAAATTCTTTTACGCGGTAATCGATGGTCGCAATATCGCTTGTGGCATACAAAAATCCGCCGCCGCTTTTTACGAGCAATACGGGCGGATATTCTTTGGTATCGGTCGGCTCGGCGACTTCAATAACGAGCGCGCCCTGAGACTCTGTCGCGTAATTTTCTTTTTTGAGGTATTTGACGACCTCTTTCATTCTGTCCATATAAAAACTTTCGCCGAGCCAATAATCGAACTCTACGCCGAGTTGTTCAAAGTCGTTTTTGAGCGTTGCCACCGATAAATTCACAAAATGTTTCCAAAGCGCGACATATCCCGCTCTTCCTTGCTGTAATTCGTCTGTCGCTTTTACCGCCGCCGCCATTTTGTCGGCGTTTTCCTTGCATTCTTTGCTTGCCTGCGGATATAAAAGTTCCAGTTCGGCAATATCAAACGGCGGATTTTGCGGATATTCACCCGAAAATTTTTCGTCAAAATACGGCAAATCGGGATATTTTTCTTGCGTTTTGCAGATAAGCATTCCCATCTGCGTTCCCCAGTCGCCCAAGTGGTTGTCGGCGATTACTTTGTAGCCCAAATGTTTGAAAAGTCGTCGCAAACAGTCGCCGATTATTGCGCTTCGCAAATGTCCGACGTGCATAGGTTTTGCAACATTCGGTCCGCCGAAGTCAAGAACTATCGTTTGCGCGGAATTATTGTTTTGCAACGTCTCGCCCGACAATATTTTTTCGATAACTTCGTCTTTAAGCGTAATATTTATAAATCCCGCGCCTGCGATTTCTATCTTTGCAAAATCCGCATTTTTGCTTAAAATATCGGCGACTTTTTGCCCGATTTCGCGAGGGTTTTTACCTAAAGTTTTTGCCGCCGCAAGCGCGCCGTTGCATTGAAACTGACATAAATCGGGACGTTGTGATTTTACGACTTTTGCAAATTTTTTGTCGATTTGCGCTTCGTCAAATGCGATTTCCGTTAGATTTTCGACATACTCTCTGATACTTTTCATATTTTTTGCTCCTTTTTTGTAGAGGAAAATACTAAATGCGCGCAGACGACACGGTAAAAAGAAATATAAAAGGGCTAAAAGTCTCTGTGCATCTTGTTTTTTTGTTTTTTTTAATTGCGCAAATAGTATATTATTCAGTAAAATCTAAGTTTTTGTCTTACATAAAGGATAAATGGGAGAAAAAGTAATGCCTGAAACAAGACGAATTTTACAAAAAACTGCGCTTGTTGTGCGCGCAGAGTACACATTATGAGTGTTCGCAAAAGAATTCTTGTCCCTATGGTGGCGTTGACGATTGTTTCTTGCGGGGCGGTTCTTATTTCTTCGATTTTGCTTTATACCAATCAACTGACAGAATCGAATTTCGTTCTGGTAATTTCGCTGATAACGGCAACAGTGCTTGCGATTTGTATTATACTGGCAAGATTTATTACGGCTTTTATTGAGAGCCGATTGAAAGATATGGTAAATCAGGTCGAAAAAGCAAACGAGCATATACAAGTAATGCTTGACGCAATGCCTTTGTCCTGCACGCTTTGGGGGACGAACTTAAAAGTGCTCAGTTGCAATAACGCTATGACAAAACTTTTTGGTTTGAACAGCAAACAGGAATGTATAGAGCGTTTTGCGGAGTTTTTGCCGGAATTTCAGCCTAACGGGCGGCTTACGATTGATGTAATGAAAGAAAGTGTTGATAAAGCCATTAAAACAGGGAAAGATGTTTTGGAGTTTACGCACCGTTTGCCAAGCGGAGAACCCATTCCGATTGAAGTCACGGTTGTTGGGATAAACGACGGAAGCGGCTTGCTTTTTGCGACTTACGCTCGCGACCTGCGCGAGTATAAACAGATGATGCAAGAAATAGAAGAAGCGCAAGCAGCCACAACTTTGCAACTTTTAACATTAAACCTTGTGGTAAAAGCGACAAAAATCGCCGTGTGGGATATGGAAGTCGTTATGGGCGACCCAGTAAATCCTCATAACAAATTTGTGTGGTCGGACGAATTCAGAAGTCTGCTCGGATTTACGGACGAAAATGATTTCCCCAACGTTCTCGAAAGTTGGATAGAAAGATTGCACCCCGAAGACAGAGAAAACGTCGTTAACGCTTTTGCAAAACATATTCTCGATAAAACAGGAAAAACGTCTTATGACGCAGAATACAGAATAAAGAAGAAAAACGGCGAGTATGCCTATCACCGCGCCACGGGGGAAACAATTCGCGACGAATACGGCAGTGCCGTCCGCGTAGCGGGAGCGCAGATAGACATAACGGAATCCAAGAAACATCTGCTCGAAATAAGCACTATTCGCGACCTTATGAAAAAAATGCTCGAATCAATGGACACTATGATTAAAATTACCGAGATTGAATCCGACAATGTTATTTATCTGAACGAAAAATTTAAGAAAGAATTTAATTTCTCGAGTGATATTGCAGGTCAGAAATGTTGGAAACTTCTTGTTGAAAATGCCGTGAAAAGATGTAGCTTTTGCCCTAAAAACAACACTATGTTAAACTTCGACAGAGCCGTTTCTTGGGAGTTTTTCAATCCGAAGACAAAAAGGCGCTACAAAGTTATGGGTAAATTTATAGATTGGTCATACGGCTCCAAGGTTTTTATGGAGCAGTACGTTGACATAACTGAAGCGAAAGAATTAGAAAAGACGATTACCGAAGCAAACGAGCGACTTACGCTTATGCTTAATACCTCTCCCCTCTCCGCTATGATATGGGACAAAAGTCTTGAAGTCGTAGATTGCAACGACGCGGCTGTAAAACTCTACGGATTTAAGAATAAAGAAGAATTTATGAAAAGGTCGTCGAAGTGGTGTTCTCCCGAATTCCAGCCGGACGGACAGCGTTCCGACGAAAAAGCGATGCAATTGGTTGTTCAGGCGTTCGACCAAGGTTATTGCGCGTTTGAATGGATGCACAGAATTCCCGCCGACGGCTCGCTTATGCCTTCGGAAACCATTCTTGTTAGGACAAAATATCACGACGAAGACGTTGTGGTAGAATATACCAGAGATTTAAGAGAACAGAAAGAATTTCTTGCCGAGATAGAAAAAACACAGGAAAGCCTGCGTATTACGCGCGACGCCGCAGAAGCCGCCAACAGAACAAAATCCATATTTTTGGCAAATATGAGCCACGAAATAAGAACGCCGATGAACAGCATTATAGGATTTTCGGAACTTGCGCAATGCGGCGATATTCCCGCAAAGACCAGAGAATACTTGACGAACATACACGAAAGTGCGGAATGGCTTCTGAAAATCATCAATGATATTCTTGATATTTCCAAGATTGAGTCGGGCAAAATTGTGCTTGAGCAAATTCCGTTCGATTTACCCGTCATTTTTGCGCACTGTCAGTCGGTAATTATACCTAAGGCGGAAGAAAAAGGAATTATGATTTATTGCTACGCGGAGCCATCGGTCGGCAAAAAACTGCTCGGCGACCCGATTAGAGTGCGTCAGGTGCTTATCAATCTTCTTTCAAACGCCATTAAATTTACAAATGTCGGCACGGTTAAACTTCTGGCGTCCGTAAAACAGGTTGTTGACGACAGAATAACAATAAGTTTTGAAATAAAAGACAGCGGAATAGGTATGACTTCCGAGCAAATTGCAAAGATATTTGAGCCTTTTACACAAGCAGACGACAGTGTTACGCGCAGATTTGGCGGCACGGGTTTGGGGCTTACGATAGTGAAAAACTTCATAGAACTTATGGGCGGCGTTCTGAGTGTAGAAAGTGTGATAGGGGTCGGAAGCAAGTTCAGTTTTGAGCTCACTTTCGATTTAATTGACGATGTTGCAGGCGTGCCGTCCGAAAAAATCGTTATTAATGAATTTCAACGACCTGTTTTTAAAGGGCACGTTCTTATTTGCGAAGACAATGCGCTGAACCGTCAGGTGATTTGCGACCACCTCGAAAGGGTCGGATTAAAACATACCGTGGCGCATAACGGCAAAGAAGGTATCGACATTATAAAAGAGCGCATAGGAAAAAAAGAAGAGCCTTTCGATTTAATTTTTATGGATATTCACATGCCTGTAATGGACGGTTTGGATGCGGCTTCAAGTATTAAAAAATTAGGAATAAAAACACCTATCGTAGCTCTTACCGCAAACGTAATGTCAAACGATTTGGAACTTTACAGATCGAGCGGAATGTCGGATTGTTTGGGCAAACCGTTTCTTTCTCAGGATTTGTGGAAATGCCTTATAAAATACATTCCCGTAGAGCATTTTGCCGACACAAGCAAAACCGAATTGTCGGAAGATGAAGAAAAAATCCTGAATAAACTGAAACTCAATTTTGTAAAAGAGAACCAGACAACTTTTAACGACATTGTCAATGCTCTCGATACAAGCGATATAAAAACGGCGCACCGAATTGCGCACAGCCTTAAAAGCAACGCAGGGCAAATAGGCAAAAAACATCTGCAAGCGGCGGCAACCGCAGTGGAAGCTATACTTTCCGAAGGAAAAAATAACCTTAAAGAAAAACACATAAACAACCTTGAAGCCGAAATGAAAACGGTTCTTGAAGAATTGGCTCCGCTTATGCTTGAGGACGCCTCCAAGCAGGTAGAAAAAATCACAGACGCGGCAAAAGTGCTGGAAATTCTCAGAAAATTAGAGCCGATGCTAAAAGACAGAAATCCCGAATGCGAAGATTTAATAGACGAAATTCGGGCGATACCGAACGCAGAAGAACTTGTGTTGCAAACAGAGAGGTTTAATTTCAAAAAAGCGATTGAAGAGTTTGATAAAGTCAAAAAGAAGTGGGAAACAAGCAATTAAAGAAGTGCGGGGAGGTGAACGATGAGTGAAAAAAAGAACAACATATTGATTGTGGATGACGAAAGTTCCAACATCAGAGTTCTGAAAGACATACTGAGTTCGGACTACAGAATTTACGCATCAACAAACGGGCAGGACGCAATTGAAACTGCGCTGGAATTTTTACCCGACGTAATTCTGCTCGACATTATTATGCCCGATATGGACGGATACGAAGTAATAGCCGCGCTGAAAAACAGTGAAAAAACGCGAGATATTCCGATTATATTGATTACAGGGCTCGACAGCATAGAAGCCGAAGAAAAGGGCTTAACTCTGGGCGCCGCAGACTACATAATGAAACCGTTTCATCCTCTTATCGTCAAGTTGAGGGTCAGCAATCAGATAAAACTTCTCAAACAACTTCGCCAGCAGGCAATGGAGCAACAGTTTTCCATTGTTGAAAATATGCCTAATCTTATTTTGTCCATAACTAAAAATGCAGTGGTAGAATATGCCAATCCCGCCGTATCCGCTATTACGGGTTTTACAAAATATGACCTTATGAAAGACGGGCTCGGCGTAATTTTTGAAAAAGAAATGCTTGCGAACATAAAAGAAAAGCATATTCCCGACGCTATACAAGGCAAAATAGTTCATTTTGAAGTCGATATAATCCGCAAAGACGGCATAAAGCGCATATTGACGGTTTCTATTTTCCGTACAGGAGAAAACAATCTCGGAGTTGTTTTTGTAGATTTAACCAAGATGCGCGAACTCGAAATAGAGAACGAAAAAGTCTTTTTGGACGGGCTTACCAACATATACAACAGACGATTTTTCGACGAATCCATAGCCCGCATTTTCAAGTCATCGTCTCGCGCCAACAGTCCGTTAAGTTTGATGATGATAGACATAGATTTCTTCAAAAATTACAACGACGCTTACGGACACAGCGCAGGCGACGATTGCCTTAAAGCTGTTGCCGACATTCTTAAAAAAGGTATTCCGAGAGCATGCGATTTCCTTGCCCGATACGGCGGAGAAGAATTTGTAGTAGTTCTTCCAAACACCGACAAAAATGGCGCCATTAACGTTGCCGAACGTTTCCTTGCCGCCGTGCAAACACTCGATATTCCACACAAAACAAGCGAAACGGCAAAACACATAACATTTTCAATAGGAATAACGACGGGCAACATCAATCATACACATACCGCCGAGGATTTCATAAAACGCGCGGACGAAATGCTGTATAAAGCCAAATTGACAGGAAAAAACAGGCATTGCTTCGCGGCGATTTGAGGAGGTTATTACTTCCTCTTACACAAAACCCCGTCTTTGCTGTCTAAAACGTCTATTCCTTTGGCAATTACGATATTTCTTATCTCGTCGGATTTTGCGAAATCTTTTGCTTTTTTCGCCTCTATACGCTGATTAAGCAAATCGGCGATTTCTTGTAATTTGGTATCGCTTGCGCCGTCAAAACCATCGAATTTTATGCCGTCGATTATTTTTTCGTTTGTTTGTACTTCGCGGAATAAATCTAAAGCGAGAATTTCGTCCGCTTTTTCTGCGGCGGCTTTTTTTACGTTGTCGGCGATTTGCGCGTTTCTCAGTATTCCCCAGATTTCAGCGAGGGCTACGGGCATATTCATATCGTCCGAAACCGCTTTGTAGAAATTTTCCAAAACGCTTTCCGTTTCGGTTTTTGAGACAGTTTTTTCGTCTGCGTTAAGCGTTTTTCTTGCCAATGCGCGTAAATTGTTCAGCCCTGTTTGCGCGCTCAAAACGTTGTCTATTGAGAACGATAATTGTTTGCGATAATGGCTCGAATAGCAAAAATAACGGTATGCGAGCGGGTCTATGTTTTTGGCTTTCAGAGTATCCACTGTAATAAAATTCTCGCCGGATTTCGACATTTTCGCGGCTTCCATAAGCAAAAATTCGCCGTGTATCCAAAAGCGGCAGTATTCTTTGCCTGTCGCTCCTTCAACTTGCGCTATTTCGTTGGTGTGATGGATTGGAATGTGGTCAACTCCGCCGCAGTGAATGTCGAGCGGTTGCGGCAAATATTTAAGCGACATCGCCGAGCATTCTATGTGCCAGCCGGGAAACCCCACTCCCCACGGCGAGTTCCATTCCATTGCGCGTTTTGCGCCGTCGTCGGGCGAAAATTTCCAGAGTGCAAAATCGGTTTTGTTTTTCTTTTCGCCGACTTCAATTCGGTGTCCTTCCTGCAGGTTTTCTACGTCTAATCGCGCGAATTTTGCGTAAGTCGGAAATTTTGCGGTGTCAAAATATATGCCGTCGCTTGTTTTGTAGGTAAAACCGTTTTCTTCCAGTTTTTGCACCATATCTATCATTTCGGGAATATGGTCGGTCGCTTTCGGGATAATTGTCGGACGAAGAATTTTAAGGTCGTCGCAGTTGCGCATAAAAGCGTCGGTGTAAAATTGAGCTATATCCCAAACCGTTTTGCCCTCGCGCGCCGCGCCCTTTTCCATTTTGTCGTCGCCGCTGTCGCTGTCGCTTGTAAGGTGTCCCACGTCAGTTATATTCATAACGTGCTCGACTTTGTAGCCGCAATGCTCCAACGCGCGCCGCAGAACGTCTTCAAAAATGTATGTGCGCATATTTCCGATGTGAGCGTAATTATACACGGTCGGACCGCAAGCATACATTCCGACTTTGCTGTTTGTTGTCGAAAATTCTTCTTTTTTTCGCGAAGTTGTGTTGTAAAGTTGTATTTTTTTCATAAATGGTTTTCCTTTGTTTTGTTATTCCGCCAAATGAACTATCGGCAAAAATCCCGCTTTTTTGAATGGGATTTCTATTTGTATTCCGAGCGCTTTTTCTATTCTTTTTAGGTCTTTTTCGTAAGCGACTACCAATTGATAATCCCAAACGCAGTTAAGCGCAACAAAATTTATCGTCTTTTTTACGTCTTCTCTATTAACTTTTACCGCGCCGTCCGCGTTCAAAAGGTCGTCGGTGTTTTCTACGGCGACGGCGAGCGTTTTTATCGCAAAAAGTATCGGCATTACGCAAAAAATTCGCATTCTCGGCTCTTGTTTCGGGATTAAAATTGAGTAAAGAAGCGCGCGGTTAAGCGATTTTACCGCTTTTATTATCAGGACGTTCATAACTTCCTGCGCTTGTTTGCGGTTTTCGGGCAGATAAAGTTTTTCCAAATTAACGCCGTACTGTTGCGCCAAATCGCGGGGGATAAAACTTACGCCGCGTTTCAGGTCGCCCATTGCGTCCTTAATTATATTGGTAAGCTGCAATGCCTCGGCGAAAGCGGTTTTATGCTCGCTCATTTGCTCGTAAAGTTTCTCGTTTATCCACGGCGAAAACCCGTAAAACAAATCGGTTAGCATATTTCCGACCGTTCCTGCGACAAAATAGCAGTATTCTTCCAATTCTTCGAGCGATTTTGTGCCGATTTCGGTCGCCTCGTTTTGACGAACTACGGTCTTTTTCATTCCCTCTACCATTTCGCAAACAGTGTTTATCATCGCCTTTTTGGCGTTTGCGGGAAATGCGCGGTATCGCTCAAAAACGGTATCGGGATAAAGCGCGATAAATTCTTCATCGTCGTCGCTTGTAAAGGCAGTGCAAATTTCTCGAATGTTTTTTAGATATTGCTCGTCTTTTCCTTCGCTTAAAAAGAACAGGCGAAAGTTTTCGAGCGCGGCAGTCTTTTCTTCGGCGGATAATTTTTCGCTGTCCTCAAAAGTATCGGCAATTCGGCACAGCAAATATCCAACCAGAACAGGCTCTCTGAACGGTTCTCCGAGAGCCCTTATAGTCAGCGCGAAAGTGCGCGAAACTTTTTTGAGCATAAGCCGATTAAAAAGTTTCGCGTCCGTCTTTTCACCCTTAAGTATCTCTACTTTTAATTTTTCGAGAACGTCGCTCATAATTCGTCGTAAATCTCTTTTTTTAAGAATTAAAACGGCAAATTGTCGTCAACCGCGGGGGCTTCGCTAAATCCACCGCCGCCGTTGTATTCGGGCGCGGGAGCGTCGTTGTACGGCTTGTGATATTGCGGCTGTTCTCCTGCAAAACTGCCGCCCGCGCCGCCTTCGCTTGCTACGCGACCAGCCAAAATAGTGACGTTATCCGCCAAAATTTCGGTCATTGTTCTTTCGTTGCCGTCTTTATCGGTAAATTTTCTGTATCTTAATTTTCCTTCAACGTAAAGCGTGCTGCCTTTGCGCGAACTTCTTGCGACGTATTCCGCCTTTTGATTCCACATAACTATCCTGTGCCAATCCGTCTGCTCTTGCTGATTTCCGCTTTTGTCGCTAAATCTTTCGGTTGTCGCAATGCTGACTTCCAAAACTTTTGCGCCCGACGGCGTTGATTTCAATTCGGGGTCGCGCCCTAAATTCCCCACAAGTACTACTTTGTTAAGCGATGCCATAATTTCTCCTGAATTTTTCAATAAAACCTAATTTTACCGCGGATAAAATAATTTTTGCGCGGCGAATAAAGTAATTTTTCACATAATTTCGCTCTTTTTTGTGAGAAGGGCGTATTTCTCTACGCCCTTTTGTTGATATTTTTACCTATTTACTCTAAGTCTCGCCGAATAAGCAATTTTTTTGCCACAGGCGTTGACTGCCTCGGCGCTACATAACCCTCATCGGCGCCCTGCCGGATTGTCGGTGAAAATTTATGTCGTTAAAAAATCTTTTGACTTCGTTTCGCGCATTCTTTTTCCGAACAAAGCGCGTTAAACCTATGCCGTCAAAAGTTCCGCTACTGCCTCCTCTGACCCAGTTGTTATTAGCGACAAAAAACGACAATCTTTCGTTAACATAAAATTCCATAACATCAACCGAATAATTAGTTCCCTCAACGCGTTCCATATAGCGAACTAAAACATTGTCGAAATCAGCAGACCTTCTTTCTGCGATACCGATTAAAAACGAACGCCCGTCGTCGATGTGCGACATCATTGCTCTCATTGCAACACGGTCGATGTTGGCAAAAACGGAAATTGTAAACAGCAAAATAAATACAAATGATTTTTTCATTTTTTACTTCCTTTCTTATATACGAGACCTAAACATTGTCCAACCTAAACTCAGCACTGTTGTTTGTTGAAAACCAGTGATTGTCTGCAACATCTCTGTTTGTTGCCACTGTCCCCACCTATAATTCCACCAGTTGTATCTATTCCATTCTTCATAGTATCCAAATAAACTTCTAACTGTCAAGTCAAAATTGTGCTTGCGCCCAATCATCATTTTCCAAAAAACACCACCAAAAGAGTGTTGCCAAGAATGATAGCCAAACCATTGAAATCCGACACTTCCGCCAAAAATATGCGTTCCTCTTCCGTGCCGATTAACTACCCCGCCTACATTAAATAAATAGCCGAAAATATGAGGAATTCCAAGGTTTATGTTGTGTGATAAATAAACATCTGTCGGAGTAATCAAACCAAACTCTATTGACATTCCCAAACCAAGTTGTCCTGTTGTTGAAATATGCGTGTTTTCCGCTATAGTCAATGTTCGTTCTCTTCTGAATTGAAATTCTTGAATTTCAGCATCTCTACGCAATACAACAAAAACATTGTCGCTACGAGGTAATTCTTGTCTCTCGACGTAAATAGAGGTAGGTGATAACGGTATCATTTGCGGTGTTGCAATCGTATTTACCGCAGCTCCACAATTACCACAAAAATTTATTCCCTCAAGTAGTTGCACTCCACAATTAGTGCAAAAATTGTTTGCCAAAACAAACACAACAGATAACAGCACGACTACCGCCGCAACTTTGATTTTTCTCATAAAATACCCTTTTAAATTAAATTTGAACATTTGGAGATATTCGAATACAGAGAAAACGAAAAATTCATTTTTTTTGTATCAAAGAACAGAGAGAAAATAATTTTTGCGCGGCGAATAAAGTAATTTTTCACATAATTTCGCTCTTTTTTGTGGAAAGAACGTATTTTTGAAGCGAAAACCCGAACACGAAGAGGAATTATGCAAGGTTCAATCATAAGAAGAAAAACAAGAACGGCGATTGTCGGAAGCGTAAAAATCGGCTCGGAGCACCCCGTTTCCATTCAGTCGATGACCAACACAAAAACCGCCGATGTCGAAGCAACGGTCGCGCAAATCCGCAGGTTTGAAGAAGCGGGCTGTGAAATTATCCGCATAACCGTAAACGACGACAGCGCCGCCGAAGCCTTTGCAAAAATCGTGAAAGCGAGCAAAATTCCCGTGGTTGCGGATATTCATTTCGACTACAAAATGGCGCTTGCGGCAATAAAAGCGGGCGCGGCAGGAATAAGAATAAACCCGGGGAACATCGGCGCATTCGAGCGAACAAAAGAGGTCGTCGATGCCTCAAAAGCCGCGGGAAACGCCATTCGAGTAGGCGTAAATTCGGGAAGTTTGCAAAAAGATTTGCTTAAAAAACACGGTCGCCCTACCCCCGAAGCCCTTGTGGAGAGCGCCGTTCGTTATGTCGAAATGATGGACGACCTGAATTTCACAAACTTGGTGCTTTCAATAAAATCCAGCGACGTAATCTCTACAATTTCCGCCTGCGAAATGCTGTCGGCGAAAACCGACGTTCCGCAACATATCGGCATTACGGAGTCGGGAACGATAAAAACAGGAACGATAAAATCAGCGGTCGGTATCGGCGCGCTTTTGGCGCGGGGCGTCGGCGACACAATCCGCGTTTCGCTTGCAGGCGACCCCGTCGAAGAAATAGACGTAGCGCGGCAAATCCTGAAATCGCTCGGACTCAGAGGCGGTCCCGTTTTAATCGCCTGCCCAACCTGCGGAAGAACACAAATCGAACTCGCCGCCCTTGCCGAAACGGTAGAAAAACGCCTTAATTTATACGAACAAAATATAAGCGTCGCAGTTATGGGTTGCGTTGTAAACGGACCGGGCGAAGCGCGCGAAGCAGACGTCGGCGTTGCAGGCGGAATTGGAGAAGGATTATTGTTTGTAAAAGGCGAAGCCGTGAAAAAAGTCAGCGAAGACAAAATTATCGACGAGTTGTTTTTGTTGATTGACGAGGTTGCAAACAAAAAATAAATGTAGAGACGCGATGCTCGCGTCTCTACATAATTATAATCCTATCTGCTGACACCCATCCTTGCAGAATAAGTAAATCTTCTTCCGCTGATGCTTGTCGCTTCAACCACAATCAGATACGTGGCATTTGCTACAAAACGCCCTGCGTGGTTGGTCAAATTCCAAACAAACGTATCCGTACTTCTTCCGCTTGTCTCAAACACAACATTGCCCAAGTTGTCGGATATTCTGATTTTTATTTGCGTGGGCTCAGGTGTTTTTACGCTGATGTTTGCTATGTCCGAAGCAATTGCAGGATCAAGCAAAATACCGTAGGAACTTAGCGCCTCAAGTCTTCCGCGAATAAATGACGACCCGCATTCCTCTTCGCCTAATTGCGGGATTGCTCTCGTATCAACAGCGCCTTCGGCATCGCAAACACTGCAAAGGCGTGTTCTGCTTCTGCTACCGTCCTCAAAGCACGTTGCAACTTCCGTTGTGTCCCAAGCAGTCCAAACGCTAAAGTTATGGTCTGTTCTTATTAGTGTGCCGCCGGACGCTATTCCCGCGTTAAATCCTGCGTTTTGGGCAGTTCTTGCAAAGAAGAAATAGTTTTCGCAAGAAGTTAAGCTCAAAAACTCTCTTGAAGCCTGCCAGCCTGTCGTGGGAGCGGTATTTGTTGTACTGCGAGCATATTCTATCGCTTGCCCGTTGGTCGCATTCGCAATTTGGTTCAGTGTTATGCTGTTGTGAGTTCTGCTTGCCATTGTCGGAGCAGGCACTGTTGCACCAGCCGCTCTGTTTACCGTAAGCGTTGCAGAGCTCGAATTTACACTGCCTGCGCTATTTCTGACAATTACACGATAACGATTACCGCTCATTTCAGCTGTAGTTGCAACTGTTGTGAAAGACGCAGTTGTTCCGCCCGTACCGTGGGTGGCAGACACATCAGTCCAAGTAGTACTGCCGCTCGGGCGCACTTGCCATTGGAAAGTAAGCGGAGCTGTCCCCGAAGCAACAACCGAGAATTGCGCAGTTTGACCGACCTGCACCGTTCTGCTTGCAGGTTGCGTGCTTATCGAAGGTATTATTACGGGATTATTAGCCGTCAATGTAGCAACGCTTGATGTTACAACGCCCGCACTGTTGCTGACTGTAATGCGATAACTGTTTCCGCTCATTGCCGCGGTTGCCGCAACTGTTGTGAATGACGCAGTTGTTCCGCCCGTGCCGTGAGTGGCACTAACATTAGTCCAAGTAGTACTGCCGTTCGGTCGCACTTGCCATTGGAAAGTAAGCGGAGCTGTTCCCGAAGCAACAACCGAGAATTGCGCGGTTTGACCTACATTAACCGTTCTGTTTGCAGGTTGCGTAGTTATTTGTGGCGCTACTGCCTGCGAAGTGCCGCCCATAAAATTGAACGAAACGCTTCTTGTTGTCGTGTTATGTGTAATATTAGTTATAGGTCTGTTTGTGTTGGCGCCTGCCCACGACCTTGAGTTAGGAACTGATGTGTCGGTAAAAGAATTTCTGAGTACTCCGCCAACGGTTTGGGGCCACGGGTCGGTTGCGCGGTTTGTAGATGTACTGCCCACATCGCCGCCCGCTTGTTTTATGTAAACTCCGCGCCGCGCGGCATTGGCAACAACCCTGTTTCCCGTCCAACTTACACCCGCTCTGTCCACGTGATAAATCAACAGACCGCTTGCGGGAATGCCATTGTCCCAAGCAACATGTCCTGCCGCCGCATTTCGCTGACGGTTTTCAAGTAAAAAATATTCGTTGGTTGTTGTTGTTCGTATTCTGTACACAACCCCGTTGGACATTGTGCTGGGGCAAGGTATGGTAATTGCTTGCGCGGTAGTAAGTTCGACTACATCCGCCCAACCTACCATCATTCGGAGTTCTGCGGAAAGATTTGTCGGTCTGTCGCCGTTGCCTGCCCAGTTTCCGCTCGCCATAAGACACCATCTGCCCAAGTCCACCGCTCTGCCGTCGGTATCGCCGTTTGTGTCGTATGTATCGGGTAGTCTAAGGACAGAATGCCCCAATTCGTGAGCAACAATACCTATTCCCGACATATTCGTGCCGCTGTTGCTACGAAATTCGGGAGAGCAAGAATATCTGTTAACTCTTCTGCCGTTGAGAGTTAAGGCAGAAAAAGACGACGCGTGCGACCATATCGATTGTCCCACAGGCGCTCGCGCTTCCTGACCATGTCCTGCAAAAATAATATGCACGGCTATTGCGTCGCCGCCTGTACCTGTATTGCCGGGCGCAGGATAATTTGCAAAATTCAGTCCGTGGTCGCGCGCCGCTCCCTCAACCGCCAAGCGAGCCATTCTTCCGCCTGCTCCGCTACGTTGCGGGTTTTCTGTGTTATTGTGGTCGTAATGCCATATTGTTTGCGGCATTCTTACAGGTCCGTAAACACCAACCCGTAAATCAAGCGCGCCGTAAGACATAGCTAAAAAGTAGTCCCGCAAACTTCCCGGTCTGCTCGCCTCATTATAGCCCACCTGATTAAACATATTGTAAAAAGCTTGCCTTGTCACTCTAAACGGTCTGTCGGGAAAATCCACAAGGATAATCGGAACTCGAACTGTTCCGGAAGTCGGAGCCGCCCAAATTTCAAATTCTTCTTCAAGCGCGTCGTATATACCGCGTGCCTGACGCAATAAATCTCGCTGACCGTCGCTGAACCTTAAGTTTCTCGGTGTTCTGCGCAATAAGTCTCTTTCTTGGTCTGTCCTCTCGCGGACATTGCGAGCACGAATTCCCGAAGGTTGCAAATCACCGTATTCGTCCTGAACTGCATACTCCAAAAAACCGTCGTTGTTAAAAATCAGCGTAAATTCGTCCTCGGTTGTTCGCCAGTTGTGCCACGGACTTCCGTGCATCTGAATGGTAATCACCGAGCCGTCGGGATTTATAAAATCGCCCGGATACGGATACGCAGATACCGCATACGCGTTAAACTGTAATCCGATTACAGCGACAAATATTGGTATTGCTACCCACAATTTAATGAACTTTTTCATCAATTCCCCCTATGAAACATAAATATATTAAAACAAAAACACTCCCCCTTACGAGCGTCTTGTTGAAATTTTCATTTGCGTTTTGTTGCGGTCTGAATTATTTTATGTCATATTTGCTTGCTGTTTTTTGTGCTTTGCTTATTGCTTTGTTTCTGAAGGTAAGTATAATAACAAATTTTTGTTTTCGCACAAAAATTTTTAATTGAAGAAAAATTTCTTATTAGTTTAATGACTGAATTTACGAATTACCCTCAAATATTCTTCTTTTTCGTCAAGACCAAGCATCGTGTGAACCAAATTGCCGTTCATTGCAAAAAACACCATAGGAATGCTTCTTACTCCGAACGCCGCCGCAATGTCTCTGTGTCTGTCTATATTTATGCGATAAAGTTGTACGTTCTCTTCTTCGGCTTCTTCTAATGCTTGCGCAAGAATTGGTTTAAGCATACGGCAAGCGCGACACCAATCGGCGTACATTTCCAAAATCAAAAGTTTGTTTTCTTGCTTTAGTATGGTTTGGAGTTCTTCGACCGAGCCGATTTCCACAGGCGCAGAAAACACCTTGAACACAAATGCAATTATAATTCCCAGCAATACTGCTTTTTTAAACACACAAATATTTTTACTTCGTTTCATAATTAAATCTCCTTTTCCTCTAAAATTACATCTTTTCGCAGGTCGCCGCCGCAAAATTCTTTCAAAAACACATTTTTTTCGTTAATTTCGACGTATGTCTGCCTTTCTGACCAAATGCCGCAATTAGCGTAAATTTTCTTGCCACTCTCTGCCAAATCGCAGATATGTGAATGCCCCGCAACCAAAACAGAGGAATGTTTTTTATCGATAAAACGGAATGCCGCTCTTCTGTATTTTTCTTTCCGCGACGGCGTATTTACGTTGCCGACATTCTTCTTTCGGCTCAATTCACTCATCATTTTCATAAATCGAATTGCAAAAAACGGCGGCAAAAGTTTATATAAAAATTGAAAAAACGTATTTCGCAAAGCAGAACTCAGCAAAAATCGCAAAATGCCGCTCTTAATATCATCGCCGTGGGTGCAGAAAACCTTTTTTTTGTTTTGCTTAAAGCTAAAATGCCTGTCGAAAACCTCTATTCCCAAGGTTTTCAAAAAATTGCCTTTGAAAAAATCGTGATTTCCCCGAACAAAGTTAATTTTGACTCCGCGCTTTCGGGCATCCAACAAAATCGAGTAAATATTTGTAAATTCTGCGGGGACAACCGAAGAATATTCTATCCAGTAATCAAAAAAGTCCCCTAAAATACAGAGTTCGCCGTCGCTCGGCAGAGCGTTGCAAAAGTTTTCAAAAACAGATTCAGCGCTTTTTTCGCCTTTGCCCCCCGCGCCAAAATGGAGGTCGGAAATAAAAAATTTTATTCCCATTCGTCTGTAGCAGTAAAATCTTCAGCCATTTCTCTGAAATTGGCGTCGCTGTCGAATTTGGAGTCGAACGTTAATTCGCGAATTTCCATCTCTTCCTCCGCGTCCTCAATAAGCGGAATGGAGTCTTTGTCTCGCAAAAATTCGTCGGTATCTACTTCATCTTCAAAAAGTTGCATAAAACCCTTCTTTATAGAAAATCTTATTTATTTTCGGCGAAAATATTTGTTGGTATGCTCTCCTGTCAAGGGGTAAGTCAATTTATTTCAACAATTACTCTTTTTCCTAAATATTCGCGGCTGACATCATACTGTTTTTTGTCCGCAAATTGCTCGCAATCGTCCAAAATTGCGCTCTTGTAAAGGTATATTTTTGCGCCGTTTTTCATTGTTTTTCTCATCGGCGGCACAAATTCGGGCAATATTTTTAGCGCGCGGCTGGTTATTATATCAAAATGTTTTTCAAAATAAAGGGGCGCTTCCTCTATTCTTGTGTGAATTGTTTTGCAGTTTGAAAGTCCGAGCTCAGCGCAGATATTCTCGATTGCCGAAAGTTTCTTTTTTTTGCTGTCGAGCATAAAAATCTGCGATTGCGGGTAAATTATTGCAAGCGGTATTGCAGGAAGCCCGCCGCCCGTACCTATATCGCAAATGATTTTTTTGTCCAAATCGGCAGGCGTATCTAAAATTAAAAGCGAATCCAAAAAATGCAATGTCCATAAATCATCAATGTTTGTTTGTCGCGAAAAAAGGTTAATCTGAGAATTTATTTTAACTAATTGTTCAAAAAACAAGTCGAATTTTACTAAAACTTCGTCCGCTCTGCTGTCTAATTTGCTTTTAAGAAAATCGTAAAAAATATTCCTGTTGCTCACAGTTCTCTCTTTTTATTTGAATTTAGCGCAACATTGCCGAAGCGTCAATCATATAGTTTCTCGGACACAAAGGTCTGCCGCCGCGTCTTACTTCAAAATGCAAATGCGGTCCTGTGCTTATGCCCGTATTTCCCATATAGCCGATAATATCGCCCCGCCTTACGATGTCGCCGACATTTACGGCAGACTGCGAAAGGTGTGCGTATCGAGTAAGGTAGCCGCTGTTTCGGTGAGTTATATCGACTTTAATTCCGTATCCGCCGCGAACTCCCGAAAAAGAGACTATTCCGTCTGCCGCCGCTATTATCGGCGTCCAAGGCACATTGGCTATGTCAATTCCTTCGTGAATGCTTGCTCTGTTAAGAACGGGGTGGTTTCGCGCGCCGAACTCCGATGTTACCCGACCTTGCGCAGGAGTTATGGATGGTTTTTCCGCGAAGAATATTCGTTGCCTTTCAGCGGTCTCGTTTATTGTAATCAAACGTTGTTCCAAAAAGCCTAACCGGCGTCTGTTGCCTGCGATTTCTTCATCCATTTCAGAAATTTGCACTTCAATGGGAGAGCCCAAAAGTTGTCTTACTTTCTCCGGAAACAAAACCCGTCCGCCTACGCTTTGTCTTTTTATATCATCCGGCACGGGCGCAATACCTCTCGCAATAGACAACTCGGTTTCAAAATCAGAAAATCTCGAGACAAATTCCGTTTCTTGCGCCACAAGCAAATTAAGCGAGTCGAGCGTATATACCAAATGTTGATGTCTTTCTTTTTCTTCATTATAAACGTTTTGTGCGTCTGTAATGGAAACCGTATAATATACTCCGACCACCGCTGTTGCGAATACGACAAAAAACAGCACTGCCGTTAAATACATAATAACCGCATTTAATTTCAGTACTATGGGAGCTTTCGCATTTCGATTATTTCCAAAAACGACTTTAATCATTGCGATACCTCCTCTCGACTAATAGCCTGCTTGTCCAATTTATTGCACATCTTATAAATGTAATAAATAATTCTTCGTTTCGCTCATATTTCTTCATTTTTCCCTCATTTTCTGAAAAAAGCGTCCAAAATTGCCGCTGTCGGATAGTAAAATTTCTTATTTCCTCCGTAATCACATTCAACCGTGTCGCAATTAAAAAGCAATTTGGATTTTATTATTTCTTCTATAGGTTGTGCGGGGTTTAAGGCAACATTTTTTTCGCCGCGAACGCCTGTTGTCTGCACATTTATGCAAATTTCCTGCAATGAAAGCGTTTTGTTCTTAAACTTATTTACCAAAATAGATACCCCTATCGGCAAAAGTCGTCGCCTAACACCCTCCGCCGCAACATCGTGGAGTTTGTAATCTTGTTCCAAAGTTTCGCCGTTTTTGCTGAATTTTGAAGAAATAAGTTTAAAAATCGACGAAATCGGAAGGAAAAGAATATATATCGGGTAGATAAAATATGATAATTTATACGTTAGCTCAAAGGAATAAATTCTGAAAAGGGATTTTGGAAAAAGCTCGCAGGTAATAAACACAAACGCCGTCAGAATTATTGTTTGCAATAAAGCGTTAATTTCTTGAAATATGCCGAATATTATTTTTCCGAACGCGAAAGTCAGAAGAACAAGCGTTATCGTGTTTCCGATAAGCAGGGTTGTCAGGACTTTTTCCTTGTTTTTGAGAAGCGTAGTCATAATTTTTGCAGATTTATTGCCTTTTTGCGCAAGGGCGTTTATCTTAAATTCACTTACCGAAAGAAAACCTGCCTCATATCCCGAACAAAAGAAAGATACGACCCACGCAAATATAAAAAGCAAAAAATATGCGACCATATTACTCTTGTCCTCCGCAGTTTTCCAGTATTATTTGCGCCGCACAAATTTCTTTTTCGTGGCTTACCGAGCAATGAATTTTTGAGATTTTACCGACTTTAAGCGCAACTGCAAGTTTTTCGTCCAAAACACGAACGGACGGTTTTTTTTCGCCGTTATTTATATATTCGATTGATTTCCACGACGATATTTGCTGTAAATTGTCGGGCAACGCCTTGTAAAACGCTTCTTTTACCGCCCAACGAACAGCAAAATGAGGCGCAGAATTTTTCATTTTCAGGCAATATTCGATTTCACCGTCCGAGAAAACCTTTTTCTGAAAGTTTTTCCAATGCGGTTTTTCCGCTATTTTTGCTATACGATTTACATCACAAATATCCACACCTACTCCGATTATCACGCAATTCGCTCCGCTTTTAAGGCGCGCGTCATTAAGTCCACCATTGCGTTTTGAGGACTTTTTCCATTATATAACGAGTTGTAAATTTCAGTTGTTATGGGCATTTCCACTCCCAGTTTTTGCGCAAGCGAATATAACGACTTGCAAGTTGTAACACCTTCTGCGACCATTGCCATTTTCTCTTGAGCTTCCTGCAAACTTAAACCTTTTGCCAACATTTCGCCAAAATTTCTGTTTCGCGAATGTTTGGAACAGCAGGTCGTAATAAGGTCGCCAAATCCCGCAAGTCCGCTGAAAGTGTGTTCGTCCGCGCCCATTTTTTTGCCCAAGCGTATCATTTCCACCATTCCTCGCGTAAGAAGCGCGCCTTTTGTGTTGTCGCCGAAACCCAAACCATCGCAAGCGCCTGCCGCAAGAGCGATAACGTTTTTTACGCTTCCCGCAATTTCCACGCCGACAATATCGGTCGAGGTGTAAACCCTGAAAACACTGTTTGAAAAAATCTGCTGAACTTCTTTTGCAAGGTCTTCGTTTGTTGAGGCGGCAACGACTGCCGTGGGAACTTTTCGTCCGACCTCTTCGGCGTGCGACGGTCCCGACAAAACCGCAAGTTTATCCATTGTTATTTTCGGGATTTCCTGCGTTATAACTTGGCTCAGAATAGCGTCGCTTCCTATTTCTATGCCTTTGGAAACAACAACCCACCCACGAACATTTACTATTTTTTCAATATCGATTTCCTGAACCAGCGTTTTCATAGTCGCCCTAACAAATTGCGTGGGAACTGCAATAACAATATAATCGCAATTCTCAAACAAGTCGGCGACAGATGTTGTGATTTCGATGTCGTCAGGGATTATTATACCGGGAAGTTTGATTGGATGTTCGCGCTTTTTTTGCAGGAGTTCCGCTTCTTTTTTGTTAAACTCCCACATTTTAACGCTGTGCCCATTGCTGTCAAGCAAAACCGACAACGCAATAGCCCATCCGCCCGCTCCCAAAATACCAATCATCATAATTTTTATGTCTCCATAATATGTTCTTAAAAGTTATGAGGAGGCAAAATACTATTTGCCACCCTGCAAAAACACTTTTTAGTCCAATTTCGGCAAATTGTGCTTAAGATACAACTCTCTCATTTGCAATTGGCTGACTTCAGCGGGCGCTCCCATCATCAAATCTTGCGCCTTCTGGTTCATCGGAAACGCTATAACTTCACGGATATTGCTTTCGTTTGTTAAAAGCATAACCATTCTGTCCACCCCGGGAGCAATTCCGCCGTGCGGAGGCGCGCCGAGTTTAAACGCGTTAATCATTCCGCCGAATTTTTCTTCAACAACTTCTTTACCGTAGCCTGCGATTTCAAACGCCTTATACATAATTTCAGGACGGTGATTTCGGATTGCGCCCGAAGAAAGTTCCACGCCGTTCACAACAATATCGTATTGATACGCCAGAATGTCGAGCGGATTTTTGTTAAGAAGCGCGTCCATTTCGCCCTGCGGCATTGAGAACGGGTTGTGCGAAAATTCGATTTTGTTGGTTTCGCGGTTCAATTCAAACATCGGATAGTCGACTATCCAGCAAAATTTATAAACGCCTTTTTCGATAATATCCAAATCCTGTCCGAGTTTTACGCGCAATTTGCCTGCAATGTCGCTTGCAATATGCTCTTCGTCGCACATAAAAAACACAACGTCGCCGTCGCCCGCTTTTGTGCGTTCAACAATTTTTGCTACTGTCGCGTCATCCAAAAATTTAAGTATGGGACCTTTTACTTCGCCGTCTTTCCAAGTAAGATACGCAAGTCCTTTTGCGCCTATTGATTGAGCGTAGGCAACCATTTTATCAAAAAACGAACGCGGCTGATTTGCGCAGTTTTTCACGGGAATAGCGCGAATTACACTGCCGTTTTTCACTGCTTTTGCAAATGCTTCAAAACCGCTTTGGGCAAAAATATCGCCCGTTTCGCACATTTCAATCGGTATGCGTAAGTCGGGTTTGTCGCTTCCGTATTTAAGCATTGACTCGCGATAAGGAATACGCACGAATGCCTTACTGTCCGTCCCCGAAACAACCTTGTGCGTTCCGAATTTGTTGAAAGTATCGGAGAGTACGTCTTCCAAAATCGCAAAAACATCGTTTTGCTCTACAAACGACATTTCGATATCCAGCTGATAAAATTCGCCGGGACTTCTGTCGGCGCGAGCGTCTTCGTCGCGAAAACACGGTGCTATCTGAAAATATTTATCGAAGCCCGAAACCATCAAAAGCTGCTTAAATTGTTGCGGCGCTTGGGGAAGAGCGTAAAATTTTCCCGGGTGAACACGGCTCGGCACCAAATAATCGCGCGCGCCTTCGGGCGACGACGAGGTCAAAATAGGAGTTTGAAACTCCATAAATCCGTGTTCTATCATTTTTGTCCGCAAATGCGCTATAACCTTGCTTCGCATAATAATATTGTTGTGCAATTTTTCTTTTCTCAGGTCAATGTAGCGATGCGTAAGGCGCGTATCTTCGGGTGCTTCTGTTTCCGGGAAAACAGGGAACGGAAGTGTGCCGCACTCGCCCAAAACTTCGCAGTCGCTCGCCGTAATTTCGATTTCACCTGTTTTCATATTGGGGTTAATATTTTCGTCTAAGCGAGCAATAACAACTCCCGAAAATTTGACAACAGTTTCTTTCGGCAAGTGTCCGATTGCGTATTGATTGGGATTGTCGGGGTAAATCACAACCTGTGTAATGCCGTAGTGGTCGCGCAAATCAATAAAAAGCACTCCGCCGTGGTCGCGTCTGTTGTGTATCCAACCGCTGACTTTTACTTCTGCTCCGATATTCTGTTTAGAGAGTTCCCCGCAAGTGTGCGTGCGATACAAATTCGCCATAAATTTTCCTTTCGTGTAATTTTCGAGGGTAAAAATAATATTTGTTTTGGAGAGGAGTGGTGAATTGGCGGTTTTTTTACGGATTTCTATTACATCTTATTCTGTTTCAGAAAAAATAATGGATAACATATTAGTTAAACAGTGCTTTAAACAGTGTTTAGTTTTTTACGCAAACGCCACATATAAGACGAAAGTTGGAGATTGGACGGTTTTTTGTGGAAAATAGCAAAAAAATGATGTTAACTGATTTTTTGCAAATACAGATTGTTTTTTCTTTGCGCAAATAGTATTTTCAAAAGAAAAAGGGGGTGTATTTATGGTAAACACGGCAACATTAAACATAAAGACCGATAACGAAACAAAAAAAATGATAAAAACCGCGGCAACTAAACTTGGCTTGTCGATGAATGCGTTTGTTGTAGCGGTAGTCAGACAAGCGGCTAAATCTAAAAATCTTGAAGATTTTTATTTAAACAAAATACACGAAGCGGAAATTTACAACTACCGTCATAGACACGAAGTAAAATCTTGGAGCGCGCTGAAAAATGAATATGGTGTATAAAGTTGTCCCCAGTCCAAAATTTGAAAAAGATTTAAAAAAAATTGGCAAATCGAATGCGACAGAAATTATTAAATGGATAGAAAAAAATTTAGAAAACACCCAAAATCCGCGCGAAAAAGGAAAGCAACTTAAGTATGATTTTCAAGAATATTGGCGTTATCGCATCGGTGATTTCAGATTACTTGTAGAAATAATTGACAACAAACTAATATTAAGTTTAATAACAGTTGCTCACAGACGAGAAATTTATGGATAAACGGCTAAGTTCTGCGATATTCAAGCAAATAAAATGAAAAAACTATTTTTTACAGTCTTATTTCTTTACACCTGCACCGCTTTCTCTTTCTGTGATGTTATTCCAAAATCAATAGAAGAAGCGCGGGAATTGCTGTTTGACGAAATTATTGACTCTCTCTGTTTTAACGCCGCAGAGGCATTGCTTTTAAACCCGATTGACCCGATACGCGAGGGGTGGCACCGTCTCGAGAGTGTGGGGTTTGATTTAGCGCCCGAAGAAATTCCCACGACTCAAGAAATTATTGCGAGCGGCGGCGATTTTTCGCGATTGTTCAGGCGCTATCCGCTGATTTCACAATTCGAGCCGTTTATCCGTGTTTCTCGCAGGTCTCTGCAACAAGCGCCCGTGCGTTCAACGCTCACAGTTTTTGCACGACGAACAGACGGCGACGATGAACAATATTTCAGCATATCTTCCGCTACAAGAATTCAGGATAACCTGCTCGTTTCCGTGCAAGTTCGGGAGAGGCAGGACGAGCAATATTTGGAAAATCGCTCAATTTTGTATAGTTTTGGCGGTGATAATATTTCGGGATTTTTTAACGCGGGAAATCTTACGTCTCCCTCTAACGAGTTGCTTTTCGGGCGATACGCAACATTTTCGCAAGCACAAGGGGCGGACAATTTGTATTACGCCAGCAGAGGCGGCTACAACGGCATAATAACGCAAATCGGCACGCAACATTTGGGGGCTACGGGGTATTTTCACATACGCGAAAACGAACATTTGGCGGGCGGCGGCGTTTTTGTTCAGCCGCAATATTTTCGCTTGGAACTCAAAGCGATTTACGCAGAAAAAGGCGAAAACGAGGAAGTTTTACTTCAAGTCAGAGGGAATTTCACGAATTTGGGAATTTCTGTTTCAAACGCGATTTCTCTTTCCTCCGCCAAAAATGCGACTTTGGTTCAATACCAAAAATCTGCGCGAAATCTGCGGATAATCTCGCAAACTTATCTTTTGCAGGAAGGCTATAATTCGCCGTTTTCGTCGCTAATTCCGCGAAACGATACCTTGCAAAATCAAAAATTCGGCACAAATCTTTCGCTTTCGGGACGAGCTAAAACGCAAAGATATTCGCTTTCGACGCGTTATCTTCTGAATGGCGATTTCGGCACGGCGAGTATTGTCGGAGCTTACCATCTTCCCGAAATTACGGGTTTGGGCGTTCGTTCTAATTTTTCTCTGAGGACGGACACCACTCAGTTAAGGCAAACGCACACGGTTTTTAATCGTAAGCGGATAGGGCAAAATTTCAGAACAAATGCGAGCGTTGCAAATTCTTTTAATAAAGACGGCTGGCGACATAGTATTTTTAATCTCGGATTGGATAGTTTTCTGCCGAATGCGCAAATTGTTAACCTCGGATATTCGCATAGAATTCGCCTTGAGCAATCGCCGCAGGAAACGATATTTTTGTCGTATTCGGCAAGAAGCCCGAGCAGAAGCACTAAGTCTTTGGCTATGGATATTCCGCTCCAAGAAACATCGAAAGGAATGAGAATTTATGGTGAAATGCGTTTTGCTTTTCCTGTTTTTGATACTCGGCGCCTGTAGTTTGGATGACAAAAACCCGCCCCAAAATTTGCGTTGGACACAGGTTGGCGAAAAGTCGTTTGTTGAGTGGAACGGACAAGTTTTGAGATTAGATACGCTTACAAATAACCGAAATTTTGACGAAAATTGCAGATTTTTGCGTTTAAACAACGATTTATGGATTTTTGAAACGGGCAACGTTGCCGTTTGGCGAATAGACGGCGATATTCCCGACGAAAATATGTATTACAGTGAAAATTCCATCGCAATTTTGGGTAAAAATGCAGTAATTCCAAAGGTTTTGGCGCTTAAATTTTCGGCAATTATTGCGCTTCCGAACTTTGAAACTTCAAAATTGCTCTTAATTATGGAACATTACAACGAAAAAGTAATGCTCGCAAACGACAACAGCGAAATTACTTTCAAAACCGACGGGGTTTCGTGGTATTTTCAGTAAAAGTGCAATTTTTTTCCTTTTGAATTGCGGAAAATAGTATTTTAATAACGAAAACTCCTTGCTATCTTAAATAATTTAAGGAAGGGTAAAATTTATGACAAAGAAAAAAATAGAAGTAAAAATCGAGCACACGGAAGATTTTCTGGAAAAAATTACAGAAGCAATATTTCTTTTGTCCGAAAGAGACGGGCAAGTTTATACCAAAACAGATATTTATTATACAATGATTGATATGTTTTTCGAGAAAATGAAAAACAATCCGGACGAAATCGTAATCAAAAAACTCAAATAGAAAGTCTATCCAAAGGAGACAAGATGTCTAAGGAATTTGAAACGAAAATTTTGTGTATCGGCGCGGGATACGTCGGCGGTCCGACTATGGCGGTTATCGCTCAGAAATGTCCTAATGTAAAGGTGACGGTTGTCGATATAAACAAAGCAAGAATTGATGCTTGGAACAGTGAAAACCTGCCGATTTACGAGCCGGGACTTTATGAAGTCGTAAAAGAAGCGCGCGGCAGAAATTTGTTTTTCTCGACAGAATCGGAAAAAGAAATCGCGGACGCCGACATCATTTTTGTATCTGTAAATACGCCCACAAAACAATACGGAATAGGCGCGGGCAAAGCAAGCGATTTGCAATTTTTGGAAAAAACAGCGCGAACAATCCTTGCCGCCGCAAACACAAACAAAATTATCGTTGAAAAAAGCACTCTGCCTGTACGCACCGCCGAAGCAATGGAGCGCATTCTCAATTCAAACGAAAAAGGGCTTCATTTTGAAGTTTTGTCAAACCCCGAATTTTTGGCGGAAGGAACGGCAATCACCGATTTGCACAATCCCGACAGAGTTCTTATCGGCTCAATGGAAACCGAAAGCGGAATAGCGGCTCGAAATAAAGTTGTTGACATTTATGCAAATTGGGTTCCTCGCGAAAAAATTATCACAAGCAACGTTTGGAGTTCGGAATTGTCGAAATTGGTGGCAAACGCGTTTTTGGCGCAAAGAGTTTCGTCTATTAACGCGATTTCGGAGTTGTGCGAAAAAACACACGCCGACGTTCAGGAAATCTCAAAAGCAATCGGAACGGACACAAGAATTGGCTCCAAATTTTTGAATGCAAGCGTAGGTTTTGGCGGAAGTTGCTTCAAAAAAGACGTTTTGAACTTGGTTTACATTGCCGAAAGCAACGGACTTCCCGAAGTCGCCGAATACTGGGAATGGGTTATTAAAATGAACGACCACCAAACAAATCGTTTTGTACAGAATATTATCCGCTCCTCGTTTAACACGGTTGCAGGCAAAAGAATAGCGATGTTGGGTTTTGCATTTAAAAAAGATACGGGCGATACTCGTGAAACGCCTGCTTTCTATGTTGCCAAACAACTTCGCGACGAGCAGGCGCAAGTCGTGATTTCAGACCCGCAAGCGCTTGACAACGCAAAAATCGACCTCAAAGCCACTGATGGAATTGCATACGAAACAGACCCGTATAAAGCCGCAGAGGGCGCGCACGCAATTGCGATTTTGACCGAATGGGACTTGTATAAAACGCTTGATTACGAAAAAATTTACAAGACTATGGTAAAACCCGCAATGATTTTCGACGGCAGAAATATTTTAGACCACCAAAAACTCTACGACATCGGGTTTAACGTGTACAGAATTGGAAAAACACCGCTTCTCCACAAGGAAACAGCGTTAATTTAATCAGTTTTTGATTTTGGATATTTGTAGGGGCGTATTGCATACGCCCTTTTTTTTGTTTAATAATTCCAAATAATTAGTGTGTTCGTTTTAGGGCGTATGCAATACGCCCCTACAAAATGTTCTGAATTCTTAAAAATCAACCAATTCTACTTCAAAAATAAGCCAAGCGTTGGGTGGTATTACGCCGCCTGCTCCGCGAGAACCGTAAGCCAAATCGGGTGGTAGAACTATGGTACGCTTTTCGCCTCTTCTCATCGACAAAAATGCTAAATCCCAACCTTCAATAACCTCGCCTGCGCCGACTGTAAATCTAAATACTTGGTTTCTTCTGACAGAACTGTCAAAAACCGTGCCGTCCAAAAGTTTGCCTGTGTAATGCGTAGAAATCCTTGTGCCTCTCGGAGGAGTATCGCCTTCGCCTTCTCTTTCGAGTATATAGAAAAACCCGCCTTTAGCCTCAACCAAGTTGGGAAAGCGGCTTCTGACTTCTTCCACAACTCTTCTGTTTGCTTCGCCCTGCGCTCTTCTTTGATTTTCGCCGTGAGCGTTAAGAAGCGAGTCGAACTGTTCTTGGTCGGCGACAAATGCTTTTGCTTTTTTGCCTACGCGTTTAATTGTTATCGAGTCAATTCTGTCGCCTTGTCTTATAGCGTTTACTACACTTTGCCCATCAACAACGTGTCCGAAAACCGTGTGTCTGCCGTCCAAATGCGGCGTAGCTGTGTGTGTAATGAAAAACTGGCTTCCGTTAGTGCCGGGTCCTGCGTTTGCCATAGACAAAATCCCCGCTCCCGAATGTCTCAATTCAGGGTGAATTTCGTCGGGAAAATTATATCCGGGTCCGCCGCGCCCTGTTCCTGTCGGGTCGCCGCCTTGTATCATAAAGTTTTCTATAACTCTATGAAAAACGCCGCCGTTATAAAACGGCTCGCCTAATTCTTTGGCAGTGTTTCTGATTTTTCCTTCCGCAAGACCGACGAAATTTGTTGTCGTAAGCGGCGTTTTTTCAAATTCCAACGACAGTTTTATGTCGCCTTTTGTTGTGTGAATAATAGCAAACAATCCGTTTTTGCCTCTCATTGAGTCTTCCTTTCCGTCATCGTTGTCTCTGTCGGCAAATACAAACCAGCAAAAGAGCGATAACGCAGCAATAATTGTTAAAGTAATTTTTGTTTTCATTGTGTTTCTCCCAAAATATCGTTTTTAGTTTTCTTCTTCGTCGTCATTTATTTCTTCTTCATCCATATCAGGCGGAAGTTGGGCGGCTTCGGCTATGCCCAAAAATTCCCTTACCGTCATATCCAAGGTATCGCCGACTGCAATTCTGTATCGAACCCGCGCCATCGTTAAAAAGAAAAACGCCTGTCTGCTACGTTCCATTGCCTGCGCCATTCCTTGCATATATTCGTCAAAAAAGCGTGCCGTGCCGAGCGACACATAGCGGTTAAGCCAAGTTATCGCCTCATTGCGCATTTCGTAAGATTGCCCCAAAAAAGCCGTAGCCGTTCTCAGAAGTATGCGTATGGTATCTTCGACAAAATCGGGAGTCGGTTTTAACGCAAGCCTGCGAAAATCATCAACCGCCTGTCTGTTCGCATTCATAGTTTCAGTGATTGCGTTTCTGAGAGCAAACAAGGCTTCTTCGCTTTCCTCTTCGTCTTCGTTCACTACCTCCAAAATTCGCATAAGCATATTCCATCTCTGGAACGGAGGTATCTCTATCTCTTTAAGTTGAGATATATAACTCTCGATAAATTCGTTCGTCAGCGCCTCCTGCGATTTGCCGCCGCACCCCGAAAGAAGAACCAAACCGGTGAAAAAAACCAAAAAACCGATTACCCAAAATTGCTTTTTCATAAAGTCTCCTTAAAAAATTTACATATAAAATATGTTTTGCGCCTCCCTATGTTTGGATATTATTTATTTTTCGATGAAGAAATGGAGATTTTTACTTATAAGAGAAGACGAAAATTAAAGTTTTGCTACTTCTTTCCGAATAAGAAATTTACGCCAAGGTTTAAAGATAATTGCCTTAAACTAAACGGATAGCGTTCGATTATTTCTATCGGGGCACAGCCGGAAAAGCACTCGTAGTAATTATAACTCTCAACTAATTGTGATTTTTGATAACTGTAGCCCATTCCGACGTCAAACAAAACACTTCTGTTGCCAATAGAAATTCCAAACATCGGTTCAAAGAAAAATTCGCCGTCAAAAGAATAATCGGTAAAAATCGCATCCATTGTCAACGGAGACAATGACCCGCCCATTCTGAGACTAACAAACATTCGCAACAAATCTTCATATATCGGAAATTGCCCGCGGACTTCGCCGAAAATTGGGATGTAAAACATAGCGGTAGAAAAATCGTTATAACTCCCAAACTCATAAGAAACGTTTAATTTGCTTACACTTACCCCGCTTCCCAAGCCGAGAGACAGATATTCGTTAATATTATAACGAAGAACGAAAAGAACGCGACCGCCTTTGACGTTTGGGTCAAAATCGTAATCTTCGTGTTCTTCTCCGTCGAGGACTGCTTTTCCTGTTAAAAAAGAGTGTTCCCACAGAAGAGAAAACCCCGTTTTTGCCCAAGCGAATGATGCTGAAAATAGGATCAGCGTTAAGACTATTAGTGTTTTAGCGTTCATTGTTTGTTACTCCTTTTTTTTAATTTTCATATAAATCAATTGTTTCAAAGCTTAATCTTGATTCCTGCCTTCTTTGGTTTCTTGCTTCTGTTTTTTCCTAAAATTGAAAACCGATTTCAGTAAAAAACGGAAACTTAAACGAATCTACAACAACTTTATCGGCAAGTGAATCTCCTCTGTTTAGATGTCTTGCATTACCGCCTAATGTTGTTGTAATAGCACCACCGCCTTTTATAATGAAATTCCTTAATTTAAGACCGACAACAAGCGGAACGGATAAATCGGGAACCAATAAGTCGAATTTTTCATATTTATTATAACCGTGTGCGAAGTTTGCAGGGTCAAACATACCGCCGCCAAGTTTTCGATAATGAGTTAATGAGATTTGCGGACTTGTAAATAATTGAAAATAAGAATCGTTGTTTGTTTTTTTTCTTGTTCCTATGGCTACTCCGAGATAATAAGCGAAAAGGTCTTTGTCGGTTGCTGTGCGAAGATTAGCGTGGAGATTAGACCAGTCGTAACGAAATCTTCTGAACTCAAACTGAGCAAATGATGAAATCGCTATATTTCTAAACAGTCTATTTTCGCCTTTATTTATATGGTTAAATTTGGGGCGAATTTTAATATCACGGCGCAAAAAACCTAATAGTGAAACCGATAATTCTAATTTTTCGTTTGGAGCGCCAAATATTAAATAAGCGTCCATATAAGCAACGGGAAGAAATAGTGTCTCATATTCAAACGGTGTTAAATAAACGGTGCTTGAATACATAGAGTATCTATCTCCTGTTGCTGCCTTTTCATAGTGATGAATTACTGATAAGTCGTTATAAAATCCTCTCAAACGTAAAGATATGCCTCTATCTATGTAAGGAGAGACGTATGCTGTGTAAAGCGCAGAGTTGGCTGTACTGACAACAAGAAACAATAGCGCTGATAATATCTTCGCGTTCATAATCTACCATTTGCCTCTGCTATTGTGTATGTAAATCTCAGTTCCGCATTTTCTAAGCCATTACTAATCGGAAGAATTGTAAAAGTTCTGTCGCCACACTTAAACGAAGACTCTGCCCAATACTCAGGATTTCCTTTTACTAAAATTACCGGTTGTTCACTGAAAAAAGACGGAAGCATATAGCGATTTTCAAAACCACTATCCCACCACCATGGCGGACTTACAACTATCGGCATTCCGAATTTATACTTGGTTGCACTTAAAACCGGTTCATTATCTTGCAAGGGATTTATATACACGACGAGTCGAAAAGAATCTTGCCGATTTCTATATTTATCACCATAATTTGCAAAAACAGATAATCTGCGTCGAGTAGTTGCTTCATCAATATATTTAATCAATTCTTCCTTTGAAGAAATTTGTTTTTTTTGCACATCTATAATATCTCCAGTAAACAATACAGATTCAACGAATCCGTCGGGATATTTAATGTCGCCGCACCCAAAAAAAAATGTTGCGAAAATTAAGAAAACAAATATCTTCATTTAATTCCTCCTTCTTATGTGCAACTGATTACATCGGCGAAAAAACAAATGAGTTCTTTGAGACAAACACAAGGTTGTGAAAATACCGTGGATATAAACATTGCAAGCAAAAATAAGGCTAACGAAAAATTGGCGTTTTTCGCTGTCAAAGATTGCCTTTCCCGCTAAAAGCGAATATTCCGACAAAAGGGAAAACCCTGCTTTCGCCCAAGCGAGTGAAGCGGATAGCAGGATTATTGTCAAAGCAATCAGTTTTTTAGTGTTCATTGTTTGTTACTCCAATCGAATACTTCCTACTCTCATCATTGAAATTCCTGTTCTAACAACCGTATCGTCATTTTCTGTTAACAATATTGATAAATCATTGCTTTGAAGCGACAATATTGCATTGTCGTTATCTACAACTTTGAGAATTATTTCATAATCTATTCCGGGCAAAAGTCCTATGTCTATCAATTCTTGATATGTTCGGACTTCATTTGCGCCTGAAATATTTCCTTCCCAATTCGGATTAGTCAAAGAAATTGGGCTTAAAAAAGGATTGTTTCTATCTCTAACCCCCCAATAGTATGCTAAACTTCCGCCGACAATATCGTCTTCATCGGTCGCAGAAGCATAGAAATACATCGCTGTTTCTGCGTTTTCCGACGAAACAACTAATATAGTTTCTGTTTGCCCAACACGCCTTTCTGCTATTTCTCCGCTACATAAACATCTTGTCCCAATTTCAACCGAATCGATTCTCGGCGGCGCAAGAATAGGTAAAGGTATAGTGCCGATAACCGACGAATTTTCGTTGTCGGTTACCCTGTATCTTATCACATGATTTCGGTTTGGGCGTAAATTGTTGTGATATATAAAAGAATCAACGGGAGAATGAGTATTGTTCCAAGTAGAACTCAAATAATATGTGTTCGAATTGCCTTTTATTCTTCCGTTTTCTTCTGTAATCAACTTAAATGAAGATCTTAGAACAAATCTGTCTTCAAACCCGTCAAAGCCATGGCTATTAGGAAATCTTCGTGATTGGTTTATTCCGGGCAAAGCCCATTCAAATACTCCATTATTATAAATATCGTATTCAATTTTCACAATTTGGTCACTCTCATTTCCATCAGGATCCCAAGAGGGAAGTCCACAAATATAAAGCGGCTCAAAATCTGTAACGCCGCGAAATCCCGAATGAACACTATACCCATTAGCTTGTCTATGCTCTCCAAAGTCTTTTCTTTGAACGAGAAGGATGTGTGGATTGCTTATTCTTTGATTTCCTCTAAAAAATTGAAAATTCGCTTCAGGAAGACGGTTGAAAACGCTGATGTTTCGGGAAATGAAAGCGGTATCACCCTCATCGTCTTGGAATCGTGCCGTTATTGCAAATTGGCTGTTTTCAACTCTTATCGTAGTATTCAAAGTATTACCTGCTCCATCGCTTAATCGAACTCCGAGAAATCCGCTTTTCTTATCTTCTTCGCCTGTTATACCGGAAGAATCAATCACAGTCATTACCAATGAATCTGTTTTTGTTTGAACGCTCGGAAAGCGTACCGTATTGCCGTCTTTATCGGTTAACCGCCACTGATAAAACATGTCGTGCGCGTTAGGGTCGTGTTGAATTCTGTAACGCTTTGCAGGATCACTTTGAGTCCCGTCTCTTAATTCAAACCTTATGGCATCCGGGTCTCTTGCGAAAGCTGTAAATTTTAAACTTGCTCCATAATCCAAGCCGATGTTTGTAGCGCTTGGCGTTATCCTCATATCTTGTAGCGGCAAACGCGCCAGTATTGCGTCAATCATAATAAATCGACCGACTGCCATTGCGCTACGAGTTACACCATAGACAGGCTCTCCGTTGTGAAAAATTGTTCCGTTTCCATGTATAAGTGTCTGAAATTGGTCGTAATACGTAACCAAACAATTGGCTGTCCCAACAAAAGGTATAAAACATGGTTCACCCAAAGATGGTTTAGGAATGTTTATCCTAGCCCATTCAAGAGCCACTCGCGTTCTTTTTTCATAAAGATCTATCGCGTCATAAATTGTGCCGAGAAAATAAGTTGTCATTAAATTTTGACGATTAGATCTATTGGATATGGGGTTGTTTATATAATCACTTATTGCTAGTTCGTTTGCAAGTTCTCTTGCGTCAACATTACCACTAGCTTCCAGATAATCGCTTAATGCATGCCCAAAAGCTGTGCCTGCGTCTCCAATGTTGTGTATAATTTGGCGAAACGCTTTTTTTAAAGTTGTGGTATCTTTATAGTTTAAATATTCACGATAGAATTCATGGTTGCGCAAAGTCCTCATAGATTTATGAGTTCCTTTTTCTGTTACCATAAAAGTTTTCCAGGAGGAGTGAAGGTAGTCTTTAAAGCGAGAATTTATAAAAGCCTTTTCTCTTGAAAGCCCTACCGCTCTTAATGAAATGAATCCGAAAGGTAAGTGCCTCTTTACATAATGGCTAACAAAAGGATCATCTGATAACATATAACTTACTTGTATGTGTGATATAGGTGCCATTCGTACTGAACGAGAAGGAATAGGAATATCATAGTTATCGACAAGATGCCATACAAATTGCTCGTTGCTATTGACTTGATACGGCATTGTACCTTTGTCATCAAATTCGGCAAAATATTTTCTACCCTGAAACAATACAACCTCACCTGCATTATAATACGTATTTGCGTTCCAAGTGCAAATATTTGTTTCTTCTCCGAACAACAATGTCAACACGCACGTAATAACTGCCACAACTTCCTTAACTTTCATAACAAATCCTCCTCTTCTTGATTTAACTTCCACTCCTGCCTTCTCTGCTCTCTTCTCTCTCGCCTTTCTATGGCTCTTTTCTGCTTTAATTCTCTTTGCAATATTATTTCATCTCGATTTTCCATTTTTCTCTCTTTTCTTCTTTCCGGTATCGTACTATTTCCGAAATGAACGCCTATTTGCGCAAAAGCAGAAACACGAACACGAGAACTCTCAAACCATTTATCCGTAATATAACTACGGCTCCTCTCTCGAAAATCGTCGCTGATAGAAAAAACAATATCGTTTTTCGGCTCCAAATCCTTTTTAAGCGCGTCATTAGCAATAACAAGAGTTGGCGTTATTCCGCCGGTGAAAGAAAAACGTTGCGATTTTCCCCCTACCGCTCCGGAAATTACGCGACTTGCGACAGGAACGCTGATTTCGACTGTTTGGGCTATAATCTCTACAATGGGTGGTACGATATAATCCCCATTATATGACGGGTTGAGATTATCGTATATGTACCGAACAAAATTTAAAGACGGCGAAAAAAACAATTCACAAACATTGTTCGATTTCCTTCGAATTCTCGTCCCCAAAGAAGCACCAAAATATACTTGGCTTGTTGCCGCGCCTGTAAAAAAATTAAGTCGTGAAATTCCGCCAAATAACGACATTGCTGAATTGTCAAACAGTTTGACTCCGTCGCCTCTTTCATAAATACGAAAATTTATTATAAATTTATCCATAGGAGAATCGGCAAACGGAGCGAATGTTGCGGGAGGTATAGCTAAAGTAAAGAACCCCCATTCAAATCTATTATATCCAAAATTAAAGAACCCGCCGGGACGAAGCTGCGTCAAACCGACATTTATCATCTCGAAAAAGGTACTGTCGCCGGGTATAACTTCTGTATATGCATGCGAAAGTCCCAACCGATTCGATGGAAAAGTATAGCCGGCAGAAAAACTAATAGAAAAACCTTTTATAATATACGGCGAAACCACGGACTGCTCGGGAAATGTTGCAAATAAAAACGAGATATTTAACAGCAATAGCAATATAATGTTTTTGCAGTTAAAGCGCATTATCTTTCTCCCGAAGCATTAATATTAAAAGGGTATATTACCTTTATACTAAATGCAGAACGGCTATTGTCGGACGTTCTCGGACTTACCGGAAGAATTATGTGTCCTCTATACGAAGAATCTGCTAATTCAACGTGCCCCCATACAAGAATTAACGGCAGAACGTTTCTATAAACATTGCCGTTTCTCACAAGATTTACAGGCATTCCCAGCGAAAAAAGTTCTCGCGGCAATACCTCTTGTCCGTTGTAAAAAGTTTTTACGTGAACTAAAATATTATCTTGATCGGGTATCGGCGGATTTTCTAATATGATTTGCGCCAAACTGTCGAGAATACGGATTGCGTCCGTATTGCTTGAGTTTGCGTATCCTACTAAATCGTCTTTCGTTATTTCGGAATATGGTTTTTCCCAGTCAGAGGTTGAGACTATCCATCCACGAGTGAAAGTATAGACGGAATTTTGCTCGTCTTCAAAAAAAGAACAACTAAAAAACAAGAAAATCGGAACTACAAAGAATACTTTTTTCATAAAATTTTCTCCTTAAACTTTATTCATTTTCAAAAAACAATCAAATGAATTTCTTTGCCGCAAATCATCTCCCGCCTCCTTTGGCATGAAGTTGGTTCCATTGTTGAAAAGTTAAATGAACGTGATCGATGTTATTGTTTTCCGAACCGTCTCCATTTGTATTCATCAAATTATAATCGCTGTCTCCTTGCGAAACTCCCATTATGTGAGCAACTGCGTAAGAAAATCTTTTCAAGAAAGCGCCTTTTTCACGAGAATCGACTTTCCATGGCGGCACCGACGGATCATCATATTGATATTCCCAAACATACAAGCTACTGAAACGAAGATTCGCGGCAACGATTCTATTGCTACGATGCGGGTTGAAAATATTGCCTTCATCGTCTAAAAAATCTATGCTTCTTCTATGAACGCCGCTAACGTTTTGCCCTAAATTTATTCTGCAATCATATTCTTCTTCAGCCAATTCCAAACGAACTATCGCTTGATTAAAAACATTATCGTTAGCCCATTTTATAAGTTCGGCATAATCGTCTTTTTCGCCGCCTTCTATTCTCACTCTTATGGTTCTCCAAGTATAAGGAACAACAAAAACCGTATTTTCCCCTAAAAAATAGCGTTGCAAAGTATCTAATTGCAGTAATGTTCTTTCCGCTTCTTGTTCATCGGTAAAATGCTCTTTTGTAAAAGATATTAAAACAATGTTTTCTTGACGATAAGGTTTAAACTTGCCTCTTATACCTATTTGAAATACTTGTTCCTGATCACCGGTAACATTCATTTGCATATTTTCATTTGAGCCGTTCAGAAGCAATGAAAAGTCAGGAGAATCTCTGTAAGTCATAAGCATGAGATTAGACGTTCTTCGCTCCGGCGTTACAATTGCATCAAAATAGGTAGATACATTATCTTCATTTGCCGGAATGGATACTATGGCATACGTTCCTTCCGAAGCAAACCTAATTCTTGAAAAGCCATACCTTGTTCGGTTAGTGCCGGAAGTAATGTTTCGAAATACTATACCGTTATTATTTCCAACGCGAATCCTTTTATCGCTTCCTCTGTCTATGGTGCCCGACGAACAAGCCGCAAACAAAAATAAAACTGCAAAGCACAAAAAAAATCGCTCTTTCATATTTAATGTCTCCTTTTACTTAGTATGTAATTACTACGTGAATAGTCCCGGATATATATTCTTGGTCTGATGAAATATTGTCGGCGACCTTTAATACCCGAAACGGATCTCCGGGGTGAGCGTCAACATCTCCTGCAACCATAAATATAACGGGACCGACAACTCTGCCGTCCACAACTCTTCTTGAAGTAAATGCACGATGTGAAGATGTTTCAAGAGCCCTGTTGCGGAAAAATTGCACATCAATTCCTCTGCCGACATCTCTGCCGTTTTCATCTCTAAAAACTACTCTTGCCGTTCTGCTTTCAATATCCGTATGCTTGTTCTTTTCAACAAAAACACGAAGCGTAAGCGCTGACCTTGTGAAAATTTTTCGGTGTAAATCTCTTCGCGTCAATCCGACCATAATGTCCCCAATGCCTTCTCCGCGAATAAATTCGTTGTTGGAAGTTAAAATTCCAAAATCAACAGTTTGGTCGCCATCTTTAAATACGGGAACTTCAAACGCTCCCATATCAAATCCGTTTTCAAGCGGACGAGAGGTTTCAATAAAATCGTATAAAATATCAAGCATTTCTTTACCGGCGTCAATAGCCGGACTGTTTGTTTTTAAAGATAAACCATTATTTAGCCCTAACCAAAAACCGTCGCCCCCTTTAGGATTATCCACATTGACAAACAACGGGTCATCATCAATATTTCCCTCGCCCGCAAATCCGCCTCTCACTGCCGAAAACGAAACATCAAACCCGTCGCCTTCAAGTTCTCTGCCATCGTTCCAAAGAATGGTGTTGATAATTCTCACCCTCGAATTCTGCTCAGAATAAACCCCTGTCAAGTTTTTTACAAACGTGCAATGAAGCAAATCCAATCTCGAGTTTTCGGCAATAATTGCAGTATAGTTTCCGTAGAAAATTGAGTTTATGAAAGAAATACCCGTGTTTTGCAACAACAATCCATCTCCGGAATTTGTCGAGATTATCACCCTTTCAGCCCGTGTTTCTCTCGACGAAGTCGAAGCGCCACCGATATAAAACGCATTTCTTCCGCTGTTGTTTTCCACCAAAACCATGTGCATATCCTGAATGCCTCTCGGCGCGTAAATACCGGCGCCGCTTTCTGCCGTGAAGTTATTTTTGACGATAAGTTCTTCAAATTTTGGTATTACATTAGGGCTAAAAATTCCCGCGCCATTTTTTACAGAAACTCCGTCTTGAATTGTTATTCCCTTGATTTTCACTGATTTAGCGCCTGCAAAGCCGTTTATGGTTAGCGCACGGGATTTATTTCGTCCTGTAATTATTGTATTATACGGGCTTCCCGTCGGCTCTCCGTCTATTTCTCCGCCTAAAAATCCGCCGATAATTTTTGTTCCTTGTCCAATTTCAACGCCGTCGTAAGTTCCCTCGACTACTTGGATTCTTCGTCCCGTTATTTGGGCGATTTCCACTGCTTCTTTTAATGTTCTTACCGCCCTGTCCCAAGTTAAACCGTCGCCGCCGGCGCTTGCATTGCCGTTTACAAAAACCGCGGGGTTGAAAGAGCGTTCAAACTCAATAGTATAGTAAGAAACCAGATTGCTGACGGTGTCTTCTATCGCAAACAAATGCTTAAACCCGTTATTGGTTTCGGTAATTCTGAAGTTATCGAGGGCGTTTACTCTTACAAATTCTATTGTGGAGTTAATATCTATCATAGAGAAATAATCGTTTGTAAGTATATCAAAAGCAGGGGCAAAGTGATATTCGGAATGGAAAATGTCCGTTATATATGGAACACTGTTTATTACCGCACCGTTGATTACCTCTATCTCCCTTGCAAAAATCGCGCCGTTCACTATTGTGTTATTATTGACAACCACTCTCGCATTTGGAGCGGTAATTATCGCGTTAATTTCGGAGTGATCGTGAATAATTAAATCGTGTGTTTGATTTGTATGAATTCTGAAAGACATTGGAGCGGTATTTCCCGAGAAATTAATCTTTGTGCCACTTCCGAATTGAAGATTGTCTTGCACATTTAGCTGAATACTTTCTCCCGCGGCAATGTTTAAATAAATCGGAATATCGGCGCTATTTAAAGACAGCGACCTTAAGTTGTAAACTCCGCTTGAAAGTTCCAAAGCGCCGCCGTCGCTGACTGAAACATTACCGTAAGTTCCGGGGGCAAGAACTACTCTGCGTTGCCAAGCACCGGCTACATTTTGGCTTGAGGTAGAGATTGTTTTCGTCGCAACATTGAAATCAAATTCGTGGTCGATTATCAACGCGCCGTTGTGTTTTGCTTGCCAGCCGAGCTGTAAGGATTTTGCGAAAATATTACCGTTGATTACGGCTTCGGCGGTAGTCGAAACTGCGTGTTTGGAATAAATATCGCCGTTGACCATAGTTTTCCAGCCCGCCGCTATATCGCCGACCGAAACGCTACCATTTGCGCCGATGTTGCCGACGATTGTTATGCCGCTGTTGAGAAGTAGATTTTCTGTGGCAAAGAGTAAGAATTGCGATATGCTTTGCGCGGCTTGTCTTTCTTGAGGAGTGCTTAAGTCGATTATTATTTCTTCTTGACATTGACCTAAGGCTCGCCAACCACCCCAATTCTGAACTCCGGGGACTTCGCGAGTACTCCAATTGGCAACGAAATTTCTGCCGTTATGACTTACCTGAGAACCGGTGAAGTAGTCTCGGTTCGGCTCGAATGGCGGAAAGCAGGGTTGTGAAAAAATTTGTGCCGAAAACGCGAACATCACCATTAAAATCCAAAATACAATTTTCATAAGAACCAACCTTTTAAAAAATTTTCTCAAGCTTCAGATTTTTTTTGTGCAACCCCTAATAAAAAACATAGTAAATAAAATTCATTTTCGCTCATTTTTTTGGGTTTTGTTTGTTTTTTATATTTTTTCAAGAAAAACCTACAATTATATACTATATTTTATATGTAGGCTAAGTGAACTTTTTTATTTTAAAGGGTGGTTTTTTATGAAAAAATTATTTTTGTTAATCTGCTGTGTATTTACTGTTATTTTGGCGCTTCCGAACGAAATCATTATTCAAGAAGGCGAAGCTAGAATATTGCGAAATATGGTTTTTGAAGGGTTTTCAGGAGATTTTGTTATAACGAATCACGGAACTCTGATTGTGGAAAATTGCACCTTCCGAAACAATATTTTGGGAAGCACGGGCGACAGCGCTCAAATCGGCGTGGAAAAAGTTGTTGCACCGATTATAAATCACGGGAAATTGACTATTATTAACAGCGTATTTGGAAATAATTATTCGCGAAACACAGCTTTAACGGACAACTTTGTCGCGCAACCCGCCGCAGGGGCAGTGGTGAATTTCGGTGAACTCACTCTGTTTGATAACAATACTTTTCAAAATAATTTGCATCAACAAGGACATTTTGTGATTATTCGCAACGAAGGCGTTCAACGAATTGCGTATCTCGGAAACGATACTATTTTTAATTTGGGAACGGTTGAAAATATAGCACAAAACGCGGCGCAAAACAATGTCGTAAATACGCTTTTTGAAGCGGCTGTAATGGAAAATCCCGTATCGAATACCGCTCGAATTTTAGTAAACACAACCACGCCTGCAAATGTAAACATAGCAATCTTAAATCATACGGGAAGCGTGGTGTTTTCAACGAATGCGCAAGTGCAGAATTCGCGCATTTTTGAATGGGATTTGAGAAACACCGCAGGACAGCGCGTTCCGCCCGAAACGTATTTGGTGAGAATTCAAGCAGGTAATTTTATGGAAACATTACGACTTGGCGTAAGTTGGTAAGGAGAAAACTACTCGATTTATTAATTTAAGAAAATTGACTAACGAGCGGTATTTTATGCAATTCAGCGAAGCAAAAGAAGCATTTTTGAACAATCTCGAAAAGCAACGGGGCTATTCGATTAACACGACTGACGCATACAGGCGAGATTTAGACCAATTTGCCGAAGTTGTGCAAGTCAGCGAACAAACGGAAGTTGCCGACATTTTTGTAAAAGGAAATATCCGAAAATATGTATATTGGCTGAAAGAAAGCGGACAAAAATCCAAAAGCATAGCTCGAAAACGTTCTTGTCTGCTTTCTTTCGGAAAATTTTTGGTGAAAAGAGAAGCGCTGTCGTCAAATCCCGTGCGGCTTATTTATGCAATAAAAATTGATAAAAATATTCCCGCAATAATTACCCAGCCTCAAATGCAGGATTTGGGAGATGCTTACGAAGAACCAACGCCGCAAAATTCCGAAATCGAAAACATAAAACCCACGAGTGTGCGCGACAAACTTATTATAGAATTCCTTTACGGAAGCGGCATTCGCGTTTCGGAACTTAGCAATTTGATGAAAAGCAATATAAACAAACACAACCAAACTATGCGCGTAATCGGAAAGGGCAACAAGGAGCGGATTGTGCCGATTACAGATGCGGCTCTGGCGCTTTTGGAAGAATTTCTTAAAGAAAATCCGCGAGGCGTTTTTATATTTGACAGAACAGCGAAAAGCGGACGAAAAGAAAGCAAAAATTATGAAGCAATGTCAAAAAGCCGCAGAGACTTACGCAACAAAGAACGCTCGCTTTTGTCCATCAGACGAATTAGGCAAATCGTGGAAAGGGAACTAAGCGCAGTTTCGGCGGCAAAAAAAAGAAGTCCGCACATTTTGCGCCATTCTTTTGCCTCGCACCTGCTCGACAACGGCGCCGATATTCGCGTGGTAAAAGAAATGCTTGGACATTCGTCGCTTGCTTCCACACAGGTTTACACGCACGTAAATATAGAAAAAATGCTGAAATCTTTCAAACAGGCGCATCCTCGGTCGGGGCAATAGTATTTTGATGGCAAAAAGGAGCGATTATGCCGATTATTAACTTCATAAAAAGACGAATAGAAAGTGTACGATACGCGCTGAACGGCGTCTTTGTCATAATAAAAACGCAAAAAAACGCGTGGATCCACGCAATGATGACGTTTATAGTCGTCGCTTTGGGATTTTTTCTTAACGTATCTTCAAGCGATTGGAAGCTTCTTATTCTTGCAATGATGTCGGTCTGGGTAGCCGAGGCGCTAAACACCGCCTTAGAATGCTTAGGCGACGCTTTCTGCAAAGAATTTAATCCGCTTATAGGCAAGGCAAAAGACGTTGCCGCAGGCGCCGTTTTAATCGCGGCGACAGGAGCGACGATTATCGGGTGTATTATATTTCTGCCGAAGATTTTGGCGATGTTTTCGTGAAATTGCCTATAAATGCGGAAAACCGTTATTTACATTCGGGGTGAAATTTCTACTTTGTTGTCTCTTTTCTCAGATTTCGTATATTGTAGCGTAAAACCCTTTTCCATAAAATAATATTTGCCGCACGAAAAAAGTTAATATCAGACATTTTCTCTCTTTGCAACAAAAAAAGCACCAAATGTCAGCTGTTTTCAAAAAATCCCTCACATCACCGCGAACAAAATATTATTTTCTATACTAACAAGTAAATTAAAGGAAATAAAACACAGAAACAAAGCAGGCGTTGACCCGTTGCCCGAAAAAGATATGAGGTCGGTAAAGAAATTTATCAAAAAATATGCTATGAACATTGTAGATAAATGGGTTAAATATTTTATATTGAAAGAAAAAGTGAAAATTACAAAAATAACCGAAAGGATTTGATTATGCGCAGATTAAAAATAGTCAAAGCCGAATACAACGGCGAATACAAGGTTGAATTAACGTTCAACGATGCGGCAAAAAAAATTGTCGATTTCGGCGTTTTTCTTAAAGAGCATCCGCATCCTCAGCACAACAGATACAAAAAGCGGGAGAATTTCAAGAAATTCAAATTAGAAAGCGGAAACATTGTTTGGGGCAAAAACTGGGATTTGATTTTTCCGATTGAACAGCTATATGAAGGTAAAATCAACGCTTAGATTATTAAGGAAACCGTCGTTGAATTAGCGTAGCAGAGAGTTATTCAAACACAAAAAAAGCACCAAAACACCGCTGTTTTCAAAAACTTCCCATATTACCAAAAATAAATATTATTTTACCCACGCAACAAATAGTGTTTTGTCGGGATTATATCCTTGCAAATCACCCTTTTCTCTCAAGTAAATTTGAGAGAGCAACCTTATGTGTGAGATTGTTCTTGTTTTCTCTCTTTTTTACTTAAAGTTGGATGATAATCACTATTTGTTGCAAAATATGAATTATTTGGCAGAACAGCCTATTGCTGTTTTTGTCTTACATTAAATTTTGCAGGAGAAGGTAAACTCGCGAGTTTGCTCTTTTTTGTTTTAATAAAAACACCAAATTCAACATTTTCCCACTTTACAGCAAAGGCATAAATTATTTTTTAGCCAAAATAGAACTCCAACTTCTAATTTGTCCGAACAGGTGGTAAGTGTATGATTAACAGGTGTTTATCAAATGAAACATTAAAAGTTATTTATAGCGGAAAACAAAAACTAAATCGTTCTACCGTCTTTTCTCTCTCCCGTGAAAAAACTTAATCAACGGCTCAATATACCCCGTCTCTGTCGAAAGCGAAATCTGGTCTATTTTTTTTGCCAAAAAAGTTGCCGCTAAATCGTCTTTTCTTTTTTGTCTTTGCGATTTGTATTGCTCTCTAAACCTTTTACTTCCCGTATCTACAAGCATTCTGTCGCCTGTTTCGGCGTCGTATAATTCCAAAAGTCCGACGTTGACAAGTTCGTTTTCGCGGGGGTCGTCTATGCTTACGGCTATAAAATCGTGCCTTTTGGCGGTGGTCGAAAGAAGTTTTTCAAAGTTTTGTTCGCAGATGAAATCCGAAACGCAGAAGATTACCGCTTTTTTCTTTTGTATTTGGTTTATGTGCGCCAATGCTTGAGCGATGTCGGTTTTTTTGCTTGTGGATTTGTAGTAAAGCAGTTCGCGGATAAGCGCTAAAATTGCTTTTTTGCCTTTTTTCGGCGGGATAAATTTTTCGATTTTGTCGGAAAATAGCAAAAGTCCTACCCTGTCGTTATTTTTTATCGCCGAAAACGCCAAAAGCGCGGTAAGCTCGGCTATCATTTGGCTTTTGAACTGTTTTTTTGTCCCAAAATCGGAGGAAGCGGACATATCGACCATCAAAATAACCGTTAATTCGCGCTCTTCTATGTTGCGTTTTATGAACGGCTCGCCTGTTCTTGCGGTTACGTTCCAATCAATCATCCTGACGTCGTCGCCCTCAAAATACTTGCGCACATCGGCAAATTCCATTCCGTTGCCCTTAAAAACAGCTTTGTACTCACCCCCCATAATCGAGTTGATGATTTTCCCTGTTTTTATTTCGATACGTTTCACGGCTGAGAGGACTTCACTTGGTATCATTTTTATGCTCCTTTTGTATTTTTATAAGGTAAAATACGTTTTGCCGCAAATAAAAAGAGCCAAGGCATGCCTTGGCTCTACAAAATTAACCGAAAACAAAAATATTTTACTTGTTTACTCCAATTCTTGCCGAATACGAAAATCGTCTGCCGCTGATACTTGTTGCTTCCACCACAATCAGATAGGTGCCGTTGGCGACGTATCTGCCTGATTGGTTGGTTAAATTCCAGACAATTGCGTTATCTGCGGCGTTTGTATGGGCAGGTTTTAAACCCGCCCGTACGGTGGTTTCCGAAAATACAACATTGCCCAGATTATCTATAATTCGCAGGGTTATTGTTGCTGGTTCGGGGGTGATTACCGAGATTTTTGCCACATCGGAGACGATGGCGTTTTCGAGGAGAATGCCGTGGCGAGTGTCGCGAGAAGTGTTATTGCGAATAAAGGTTGCGTAGTTCTCTTCTACCGCAATTCTTATGTATATCCCGCCAATAAATTCTTGGGGGACGATTACGTTTTCGTCTGTTGCTTCCATTGTTAGGCGGTACAATCTGTATTCACCGGAGGAACGCGGAGCGTTTTGTGTTTGCGGCTCTATCGGAGTAAGCGTTATTTTTACCAAGTTTCTTGAAAATTCGTTTTCTTCGCCATCAAAAGTCAGATGCGAATACAAGAATTCTCGCAATTCATCTCGACTTGAGAATGTCTCGGTTTCTATAAACAACGGCTCTTCGATTGTGCCGTTTCCGCTTATTTCTTCTTCGTCGGAAAGGTCAAGGGCGACTACAAGAGGCGCAATAAAAGTAATTTCTCTTTTGCGCACAACCGAATTTCCCGAAGCGTCTTCCGCCATTATCCAAATTGTTCTATAATCTCCTGCTGTTTCTAATGGAACCACAATTCTGAATGTGTTGCTCGTGCTTGCTTGCTCTTCAAGCATTTCTGCGGAATTCCAAATGTTCCACGTATGGTCAAGCGTCCAACGAACTCGACCGTTTAATTCATTATCGGTCATAGCGACAATAAACGTACATCTTTGCACGGCAGGTCTTATGTCAATGTTGCTTATACGCGGATATATTTCATCAACCACTCCGCCCGGCAATTCTCTTCCACAGCCGACATCGGAATTTCGAGAAATAAGCAGAGCCGCGTCTCCTGCTATATTGAAACGTCGTTCAAACGGTAAATCTGCTTTAACCGTTCTTATTGCCGTCAGAAAATCGTAGCGAAAACTTATTGCATTTTCGCTGACCGTGCCCGTATTTGTCGGATTGGGTGCACGACCTCTTAAATGTTCGTGTGCGGCTATCAAATTATTCCAAATTCGTTGGCGAACTTCGCTGTAATCGTTGCCTGTTGCAGGGTCGTAATAATGCAAAAGTAAACCGCCGTCTCCTTGCGTTTCGACTGTTCCGTCCGTGCCAAAGAACATATCGAGCAACATATCAACCGTTATTTCAAAGTCGATAACTTGCGAATTTGTGCCGTTTTGCATAAAATCTTTTGACGCGTCTGTAAGCACTTGGGCTAAGTCGAGTATTTGATTACGATAATCAGAATGACCCACAGGAATTTGTTCTCTTGCATTTGGGTCGTTTATTATGTCGTCAATATTTGCATCGCTTAACAATTCCGCCATTTGTTCCATAAAACCGAGAGAAAATACTATTTGTTTTGGAGCACTGCGGTGGTTTGGTGGTTTTTTTTGCGGGATTTTGTGTTGTTTTTGTAAATAAAGAAAAGAAAAGCTTGACAAACAGATTGAAATATAGTATATTTCAGCGTTTATGAAAACACAAAGAGGAGGACTATGAAAAAACCTGTAATCTTTGCAAAAATCTTTTCGGCGATACTGATAATTGCCGGCGGCGTTGGGGCGCAAGAAATTATTATTGACCAATTCGGTTATCGCGAGCAGGCAAAGAAAATTGCCGTTATCCGTGGTTTGTCGTTGCAAGGCGGCGAGTTTAGCGTTATCGACGAGGCAACGGGAGATACGGTTTTTTCGGGTAGTCCCGTAATTTTTAACGATGGAATTGCCGACGTCGCTTCGGGCGACATACTTTGGCATTTTGATTTTTCGAGCGTGAATGCGGCGGGGCGCTATCATATAAGAGGCAACGGTAATATTCGCTCGTATTCTTTCCGAATAGGCAACGATATATATAACGATATTCTTAGAGCCGCGGTAAGAACTTTTTATTATCAGCGCGCGGGAATTGCCAAAACGGCGCAATTTGCAGGTGCAGAATGGGCAGACGGAATGGCATTTGAACAAGACAGGCGCACCCGCGACTTTTTTGCGCCGAACGACGCGTCGAGAGAACGGGATTTAAGCGGCGGTTGGTTTGACGCAGGCGACTACAATAAATACACAAAATGGACTGCCGACTACATCGCCGAAATGTTTTTTGCATACGAAGGAAATCCCCGCGCATTTACCGACGACTTCGGCATTCCCGAATCGGGCAACGGTATTCCCGACATAATCGACGAAGCAAAATGGGGACTTGACTGGCTTTTGCGAATGCAAAACGACGACGGCTCAATGCTTAGCGTGCAAGGGCTTGCTCACGCTTCTCCGCCGTCTGCCGCTACGGGGACAAGTTTCTACGGTCCGCCCAATGCAACTGCGGCTTTCGGCTCCGTTAAGGCGTTTGCCGTTGCGGCGCGCGTTTTACAAGAACGCGGATATGCGAATTCCGAATACATAAACCGATTAAGAACGGCGGCGATAAAAGCGTGGGAATGGGGTTTTGCGCACCCCGATTCTATGTTCGCCAACAACGTTGCTTCCAACAACTCAGTGGGACTTGCGGCAGGAAATCAAGAAATAATGGACGACGGCACGGGCGGCAGGTCGGAAAACTTGGCGGCGGCGGCTTTTTATCTTTACGAATTAACGGGCGCGGACTCTCTTTTAAGAATTGCGGAAACGGCAATGAGGAGATTACCGCTTTTTGCTTGGTATAGTTTTATGGATCATTACAGGCATTCGCAACATATTTTATTTATGGATTATTTGAAAAATCCGAGCGGCGACCCCCAATTTAAGAACGACATACGAAACGCTATGCGCACGGCTTTTGTAAGACCCGACGACTTTTACGGCGCCCACCGCACCGACGGCTACCGCGCATTTATCGCCGATTACAACTGGGGCTCCAATAAGGCAAAAGCGGACTACGGACTGACATTTTACAGGTGGCACGAGATTGACCCGTCGATAGACAGGCAAAAATTCCGCGAGATTGCCGAGGGTTATTTGCATTATCTTCACGGCGTAAATCCGTTTAATTGGGTTTATTTGACAAATATGGAGCGATACGGCGCCACAAGAAGCCAAAGAACATTTTATCACGCGTGGTTCAGCGAAAATTCGCCGAGATGGAGCATAACAACAGCCACAACTCCCGGTCCCGCGCCCGGTTTTTTGGTCGGCGGACCCAATTCCAGATATAAATGGGACGGCTGTTGTCCTTCGGCTTGTGGCTCGACACAAAACAATGCAAGGTGTTTTCTTGTGGAAATTCCCGACAGCAACATAACGCCGCCCGCAAGAATGTTCGTAGAAACAAACGTCTGTTGGCCCATAAACTCTTGGGAAATCACCGAAAACAGCAACGGCTACCAGATGTCGTATATCCGATTGCTCTCAAAATTCGTAAATCGCGCCGACAGTCCGATATCAATTACGCCTAACCGTCCGCAAAACTCTCAAACAACCGCAGGCGGCATTCGCTATCAAATTACACGCAGAGGCGTAGAGTTGCAAGTCAATCAAAAAGCGGAGGTCAGCATATTTTCAATAAACGGAAGAATGCTGAGCAAGCGCAATTTTTCGGCGGGCGCACACACCGTATCTTTGGCGCGGTTGCCGAAAGGTGTGTATATTGTCAGAATAAACGCCGACGGACACAAAAAGGATTTGCGGATATCGTGGGCGCAGTGATGAGAAAACTGTTTAGTTTTTTATTTTTCTGCAAGAATATCGTCTAACTTATATAAATACATATCCTTATCCCCATCAACCTGAATTCCCATTGATTTTTCTTTAATCTTCATCAATGGTTGCGGAAAATTAAACGGCGCTTTCAACAAATTTAAGGGACGGCAATCACCGTCAAGAATATCCCAATTATACAAAGTTTTTGAATAAGACGTAGTTAGCAAATACTTTGATTTTGATTTTTTGAAATTATTCAGCGCCTTAAACACGTTATCGTACGACAAATGTTGCAAACAATCCTTGCAGAATATCATATCGACCGTCGGCAATTCGTCCTTTGTTATATCGATTACCTTAAAGGATACGTTTTTGCCCGAATAATTTCTGTTATTTTGCTCTATCATTTCGCTGACAATATCGCCGCCGATATAAGTTATATCGCCTTTCTCGATTTCTTTCATCCAATTATAATCGCCGCAGGGTACGTCCAAAAACGTTTTAATTCCGTATTCTTTCCATAAAAGAGGAAGCTTTTTACGTATTGATTTTGTTGTCGATATAAGCGAGCCGCCGCCTGAAGCCGATTCTTTTGACAACCAAAAATTGTCGGTGTAAATTCGCGAAAAAACATTTTCCGTATTACCTTTATAAACAAAACTGTCTTTGTTAAAGAAAAATTTTTGCCACAATACCCGTTTCAGCCCCAAAGGCAGAGGGATTAGTTGCCATACAATTTGTTTTAATTTTCTTCCATTCATTTCAATTCTCCATTTACTCTCGATTTGCTTCACCGCACATTTTTTTAGTTTTTTTGTTGTTTGGATGGGAATATAATATTTGCCGCGAATAGAATTTGGTGAAAATTGCTTTTTTTCGTCGGAGGGAAATTTATTTACATAAAATCGAATTTACTGCCGATGTTAAGAAAAGCGGAAGTTCGTATTTGTCTGCATAGTGTCGAAAATTTTGCACTACTTCTTTTATTTCCGATAATATACCTTCCGTTTTCTTCACGCCGAATTTTTCTCCGACTGTTAACAGGTCTTCTTTTGTAAGAAGATTGTTTTTGCCGTTTATGTTAATGTTATGATTTTTGAGCCAAAAACTGTTAGGGTCGTAAGCAAAAATCAAATCGTAGGCAGGAGTAAGTCTCCATTTGTTATTGTCAAACATAAAAGAAAAGTTTTTTGTGTGGTCGTCGCGATTAAACGCAAGCACGTTAAAAACCATTCGTCTGAACAACTGCTCTTTTTCGGTATAATCCATATTCAATAAATTCAAAATCCTGAAAATATCTTCGTAGCCAATCAAATTCGGCAGTCTGAAATCAACGCCCGCCATTGCGCAAAGAGTTTGAATGTGAGTTTTTTTGCCGTTTTTTCTATCAAAGCGTTTCGTTAAAAAATGACTGCGCCCGTTTTCCGTAATTAACTTGCAATCCGTCATTTCTATTTTAGAGTCAATCGCCATTTTGTGATAAATATACTCCAAAATTCCGTATCCGTTCGGCTCAATTTCGCGCCCATCTTTGAGCCCGTCAAATTTTATTATATAATATTCAAAGTCTTCACCCTGCAAAATATCGCCCGCTTTTATTTCCTGCGTTTTTTCGTTTACGGCAATCAGCGCCTTTGCTCTTGCACCGCCGACGGAAGTTCCAATTCTCAACATTGTCGAAAGCGATTGATGATAATCGTTCAGCGGCAGAGTTTCGTTTTCTTTGCGGAAATATATCTCATTTGCCACATTCAACAAATCGGCAATATTTACGTTTTCATCGACTGTTTTTTGTTCAAAGGAAGGCTCGTATTCCAATGCACCCATTCCGCGCTTTCCTACATAACACAGTTTTTCGAGCGGATTTAGCGAATTTTGCGAAATATTATTTTTAATAAGCCATTGCAATAACATTTTATTTCCGAAATCGTCGGGCAAACTGTCGGCTATCATCGGCGGCAGTTTCTTGAAAGTGTCGAGACTATACGCCTTTTCGTCAAATTCAAAAACGCGGTTTTCCAAAGGCAACAATAAAGGCGAAAGTTCTGTGTTCGATTTCAAAAAGTCAGGCGAATATTGAAAAAAAACCTTGTTGCGCTCTTCGTCGAATTCGCAAATTCCCACAAAATTTTTGTTGTACATTACCCTCAAATTCTTCATTTTTTAACCCTTTTTCTTCCGATTTTCAGTTTTGCGGTTTTTTGTTCTATTTCGTATCTTTGCATTGGGGTTAATTCGGGATTTTCGTAAACGCCGAGCAATTGCTGTAAAAGCCCGAATTTGCGCGAAATAGCAACAAGGGTTGCAAGCGTTGTTTTTCCTGTGCGCTCAATTTTGGAAAGTTGGAACTTAGAAATTCCGACAGCCGCCGCAAATTCTTCCTGTGTAAAATTATTGTTTATACGCCTTTGTTTCAGCGTTTTTCCAAACTCTTTGAGTGTTTCCTCATCGGTCTTGGAATAAAGAGAATTCAGCATATATCACCTCACATAAATAGTTAAAAACAGCAATTTGCAAACATAAAACACTGATAACTTGTTAAAAATGCCTGCTTATTGTGGTTTCTGAGAAGAAAATACTATCTGCACCGATAAAGTGAGGCTTTTTTCTGAAAATTATCGCCAAAAGACCATTTTCCCAATTTTCATTTCTTGCAATAACGTATTTTTCGGCGACAAAATGAATTTGAATATATGAAAACGAGGTTATAAATGTTGCAAGAAAGCTATAAAAACGTTAAAAAAATCTTTGGGATATTGATTTTTATTTTTGCAAGTTCGTTAGCATCTTGCGCGCCTGTCGCCGAAACTGCGGACTATGTGGTTGCGCACGCGGACGGCGCGCTTGGAATGTATTACTTCGGTTCGGCTAATTGCAGGGATTGCATAGACTTAAAAAATTCGTTGCTCATACCGTTGTCGCGCGAATTTGAAGGGCAGATTAACCTTCGGTTTCACGACATCGACTATCCCGAAAGCTTTGCATTTTTATCGAAAATGGAAGAAATATACGGCGTTGTGAATTCTAATCCCATAACTTTGTTTTTTCCCGACACTGTGCTTTTGGGATATTGGGAAATCCGAGAAAACGCGCGCGACATTGTGCTGGAATTTCTTTTGGATCCGAGCCGCGCGCGAAATATAGAAGTAGAAGCGCTTGCCGACGAAGATATGGAAGCGATTTTGATAGAGCGATTTAACCGCGAATTAACTCTCGGGTTTTTAATTTCCGCGGCGCTTGTGGACAGCATAAATCCTTGTGCGATTTCGGTAATGATATTTTTGGTTTCGGTTTTGGCGGCGCAAAAACGCAGGCGTTCCGAAATTGTTATTATCGGCGTGTTATTTACCGCGACGGTGTTTTTGACTTATTTGGCTTTGTTGCTCGGTATGTTTAGCGCGCTTACTTTTTTGAGCAGTTTTGCGTGGCTTCAGCCTGTAATAAAATGGACGGCGATAATCTTTGCCGCGGGGCTCGGCGTAATTGCATATACCGACGCTTTCCGTTTCGGCAAAAGCGGAAATACCAAAGACATTACCTTGCAATTACCCAAATCGCTTAAAAAACTTACGCACACTATAATAACCAAATATATGAGCGGAAAACGCCTTGTTGTCGGCACGGTTATCGCCGCGTTTTTGGCAACGCTTGTGGACAGTATATGCACGGCGGAGGTCGCGCTACCGCTTTTACTTGTTATGAACAGAAGCGGAATAATGACAACCGCGCAAATTTTGCCTTATCTTATATTGTATTGCCTCATATTTGTGCTTCCGTTAATCGCCATAATGACCGCCGCATATTTTGGCATTACTTGGACAACGCTCGCCTCGATGACGCAGAAAAAGTTGGTGTTTATAAAAATTCTGTTCGGAACGCTTATGCTCGCAATGGCGTTTGCTTTGGCGTTTGTGCTTTAAATACACAAATGTCGCACGAACAATAGGGCGTATGCAATACGCCCCTACGGAAAATCATTCTACCTCACCTCACCCACCTCATCCCATACCACTCCTCGCCGAACGGTTTTTTTGCCGACGAAATTCGCAACTGGGTGAAAATCGCGTGAAGAGCATTATACCACTCCAACTTCAGCGGGGATTGCCATTTGGCGATTATTTCGGTGAAGAAATTGTCGGGGGAGAGGGTTTGGGGGAGCGTGTAATCTTGACGGTACGGCGACGAAATCAGGGGCAGGTATTCGAGTAGGTTTTGGGGAACGCCGAAGTTTGTTAGGACTGTTTTAATGTCGCATTCGCTCGGGTTTTTGTCTTTTAGCCACAAGTCGAAGTTTTCCAGAATTATTTCGTCGGTTATGGGTAAGCCTGTGCCGTTTAACAGAACGCCTGCGCATTGGTTTTTTATGAATTCGCGGTCGCGGGCGGCGTATTCTCCTGCGAAAATTCGGTTGGGGCAGTAGTCTATGCAGTAGAAATTATCCCAAATTACTATTTTTTTGCCGAAAAGTTTTATGGCGTGTTCCATAGTTTGGGCGTTTATTTTTTTAGAAATTGTGCTGTCGCCCGTCCATAGGTAGAGGATGTCGTCGGGAGCGCTTCTTTTAAGGTCGTCCAAGTAGTAGAGCGAAGTTTCGTCTATGAGGTCGGCGGCGTAAATTGTGGGGCAGAACAGAAGGCGTAAATTTGGGAAATCTTGCTTTATTCTGCACAAAAGTTCGCCGTGCTGAACGCCTAATTTTTTGCCTTCTACGGGGGAGATTGCGGGAATGTCGTCCATTGTAAGCGCGAAAGTGTTTGCGCCTAAGTTTACGAAAAACTTTATTTTCTTTTTAAGGAAGACGTAATCCGCTTCGTCGTAAAAGAAGGATAGCCCGGGAGCAAGCGCGGGAATGAACGTACTGCCGCAACTGTAGGCAAATTCTATGATTTGCGCAAACTTGTCGCGAAGGGGCGCAGGATAGTCCTCTTCCCAGCAAATTCTGTGATACTTGTCCTCTTTGGGGGCGTAAAGATAAGTGTTCATACCTTTGCTAAAAACTTTTTTTGCGATTGCTTCCCGAGTTTCCCAACTAAAAATTTTGCCGTAAAAACCCTCTATATATCCTGTTAATTCCATAAAAATTTCTCCCTTTTTTATTTTTTTATACGATTTTCAAAAAATCCTTGCGCGCCTCTGTGAAAATAAATTATATTTGCCCCCGTATGATATGCCGAAGTGGTGAAATGGTAGACACAGCGGATTCAAAATCCGCCGATAGCAATATTGTGCGAGTTCGAGTCTCGCCTTCGGTACCATCAAACAAAATCATCTTTTTCCCATCCCGTTAACAAGTAATTCTATCAGTAAGTTCGCTACTTCGTCGGTATCGCCGACTTTTTTGTTTTTTATCCAATCGTGAATAACGCCTAAGGTCATTCCGTCAATAATTCTGCAAAGAGTAAGGTCGTTGAACAAAGTTGTTATTTCGTTTTTGTCTTTCGCCCAGTTAAGTATAGGCACAATACTTTTCTTGAAAAGCTCTTCCTTAAAGTCGATATATCCGTGAAGAGACCCTTTTTGGATGTCTTCGCATTTGAAAATTTCCGCCAAATTCATCGACACGATAAAGTGAAAATGCTTTCTGGTATGTTCGAGGCGCAGAAGCAGGTATCGGCGCATATTTTCCTTGAACGGGAGGGTGGGCGAAACCGAAGTCTCGCCCGAGTTCATAAGAATATCTATAAAACGCTCGGCTTCCCGCATTGCCACCGCTAAAAATATTCTCTCCTTATCGGGAAAATAATTGTATAGCGACGCTTTTGAAAAGCCTGCTTCGCCCGCTATCTCCTCTAAGGTCGCCTCGGCAACTCCCCTGAGGGAGAATACCGTAAGCGCCGCGTCGAGAATTAACTCGCTCTTAAGGGCTTTGACCTTATCCGAGACCAAAGCCGCTTTTTCCTGTTTATCCAATTCCTGAGTTGTTTCAAGCATTTAACACCGCCTTTGCCGAATCCGAAAGAACGGGTTTTTCGGTTTTGGAAGCCGTCCATACGTAAAGCACGGGAATAAAGAAGAACGTAAGTCCCGTTGAGAAAATAACTCCCCCGATTGCCGTAATCGCAAAAGGCGCTCTGAACGCTCCGCCCGCGCCCATTCCCAAAGCCATAGGAAGCATTGAGAATACGATAGCGATGTTTGCCATAAGAATAACTCTCAACTTTGTACCCGCCGCTTTTACTATCGCGTCAATAGGCTTCATTTCGTTTTTCTTTCGGATTTGTCGGGCGTAGTCAATCATCAAAATCGCGTTGGTCGATACAAGTCCGATAAGCATAATTATGGACATCATAGAAATCATAGAAAGCGCGTTGCCTGTAATAAACAGCGCCCAAATAACCCCGATAAGTCCGAGCGGCAATGTTAAAAACACCACAAAGCCCAAACGAACGGATTCCAAAAGTCCTATAAGCACCATAATCGTTAAAAGAATAGCCATAGCCGCCGCAATAAGCAACTGTTCCATCATTTCGTCCGCCATATCCTGCATTCCCGCAGTGCGGAATTCGTAGCCTTCGGGAAGCGGTATTTGCTCTATGAGCGCCGCAAGAACCTGCGGAGTTTTTGTTCCCGCCGCAATATCGGTCGAAACAAGGTTTGCCGAAACGTCCAAGGCTCTCATTTTATTGATACGGGTAATCTGTGAAACGCCGTCCGCGTATTCCACATAGCAAAGCACTTCGAGCGGCACGGTGCCTCTCGGCGTTACAACGGGCATAGTCGCAATGTCGCGAATATCTCTGCGGGAATTTTCTTCCAGACGAACGCGAATCGGATACTCGTGGCTACCGTCTCTGAACACCGCCGACTCTTCGCCCGTAATGTTCAATCTGAGAAGCCCGCCGATTACCGCTCCCGTTATTGACGAGTTAATATTTCCCATAAGTCCGTAATGCTCCATAACTTCGCGGCGCGGACGGATTACGATTTCGGGTTTTGCGCCTTTCCACGACGAGTTAAAGTCGGTAAGGTCGGGGTCGGCGCGCATAACTTCGAGAGCTTTTTCCACAAGCATTGAAAGCGTGTCCATATTTGTGCCCAAAATGTTTATGGTAATATCCGAACTGCTTCCGCCCGCCATACCGCTGAGAGGCGCTACAATTATTCTTGCGTCGGGAATATCGGCAAGTTTGGGACGGATTTTTCGGGTTAATTGAAACACATCTATGCTACGTTCTCCGAGCGGCACAAATTCGAGACGAACTGTTCCGTTTTCCACCCCTGCGTTAAGTCCGCTGCCGCCGATAGAAGTCGATACCGCTTTAAGATACGGCAAAGTTTTCATTCTTTCTTCGATGTCGAGCAACACGCCTTCGGTAATCGCCATAGGCGTTCCTACGGGAAGTTCAAGCGAAACGGTAATAAAGCCTTCGTCGCTGGAGGGCATAAAGTCCACGCCTATTCGCGAAGCAATAACCGTAAGCGTAAATATAAGGAAAAATATTACGCCGAAAACAATTCCCAGCTTTCCGAACCTGCTTCTGAGCGCTTTGCCCAAAACTTTTTCGTAGCCGCGTTCCAATTTTCCTACAATTTTATCGACAATGGTGTCTTTTTGGTTTTCTTTTATTTTAAGAAGGCGCGAAGCCATAATCGGCACAAGCGTAAAGCTCAAAATAAGAGAGGCAACCGTAGCAAAAACAATGGTTAATCCGAGCTCTCTGAATATTGAGCCCGTAATACCCGTCGTGTTTGCCATAGGAATAAACACCGCCAAGTTTGTAAGCGTTCCCACCAAAACCGAAGTGAACATTTGCTCCGTTCCGTCGAGCGCGGCTTTGTAGGGTTCTTTGCCTAATTTCATTTGGCGCACAATGTTTTCGAGAACTAAAATTGCGTTTGTAACCAAGATACCGACAACAATCGCAAGCGACATCATTGTAACCATATTCATAGAAAATCCGAGCGCGTCCATTCCGATAAAGCCCATTATAAGTGAAACAGGCATTGTTATCGCGGCAATAAGAGTTACACGGAAATTTGCCAAAAACACAAGCAGAATAATGGCGGTAAGCAAAATTCCCTGAAAAAGGTTTGAGTATGTGTCGTTTACCGCTTCGCCGATGAAAATCGACTGGTCTTCAACAATGTCCAAACTCATTCCGGGAGGAAGTTGCCCTTCCATTTGAGCCATAACCCGTCTTACGCCTTTTGCCACTTCCACGGTATTTGCACCCCCCGCGCGGGTTATGGATATTTCGACCGATTCTCTTCCCTGAAATCTCGCTAAAGAACGAACTTCCGCATACGAGTCAATAACGGTTGCAATTTCGTTTAAGCGAATGTTATAGCCGCGCGGAGTAGGGATTTGTATGTTTGCAATTTCTTCCACCGTTCTGAATTGTCCGTCGAATTTCACTGCAAATTCACGCAAACTTCCCGTAATTGTTCCCGCGGGAATAAGAACGTTTTGAGCGGTTAAAGCAGGAAACACGCTGAAAATGGAAAGTCCGTGCGCCTGTAATTTTTCGGAGCTGAGAATAACGTGAATTTCGCGCTCGCGACCACCCAGCGCCGTAGCCTGAGCAACGCCCGAAATTCGGCTGAACCTTTCGTTCAAATATCTTTCCGCGTAATTTCGCAGTTCGACGGGCGACACCGTTTCGTCGCCCAAAAGCGCGACCGTCATTATGGGCATAGCGTTAAAGTCGAACTTCATAACGATAGGGTCTAAGACGTCGGACGGGAAATTCTGCTGTATTCGGCTTACGTTGTCTTTAACTTCGATAGCGGCAAAATCAGGCGAAATGTGCGACTCAAATTCCAAAACTATAATACCTGCGTTTTCCATAGAATACGATGTCATATTTTTTATTCCCGAAATTGTAGATACCGCGTCTTCCACGGGGCGCACCACGTTTGTTTCCACTTCCTCGGGACCCGCGCCGGGGTAAATAAGCTGCACCATAACGTAGGGCAACTCCATATTCGGCATTCGGTCGATAGGAAGACTTCTCCACGCCACCAAGCCGAAGAGCGCAATGGCGAGTATCACCATTATCATCATCAGCGGACGTTGAATACTTGTTTTTACAATGCTCATTTTCAGTTCCTCACATTAACTTTTACGCCGTCCGAAAGCAGGGTCATCCCCGCAATTACAACCACGTCTCCCTCTTGTAATCCCGATACAACTTCGACGTCGCTTCCGCTGAGTATTCCCATTTCTATCGGACGGAAAACCGCCGTTTGATTTTCAACGACATATACTCCCTGAACGCCGCTTTTGCTTACCACGATTTCTATCGGCACGGCTATTGCGTTCTGGCGTTCTTGAGTTATTACAAAAATTTCCTTAAATTCCCCTACGCGAAGAAGCTGGCGAGGGTTCGGGAACTCAAAGCGAACTCTGAAACTGTGAGTTTGCGCGTCGGCGCCCACCGCAACGCTTGTCGCTCTTCCCCAAACCGTATCGCTTTCCACAAGCGTAAACGCGCGTTGTCCGACGGCATAACTTCCTATATTCATCTGATTTATGCGCGCGTCAAATCGAACGGTCGAAAAATCCGCGATGTTTGCAATGTTTGTTCCGCCGCTGATACGAGTTCCGACTGCCGAAAACGTCTCCAAAACCACGCCTGCGAACGGCGCGGTAATAAATTCTGCGACATTTGCGCCTCTGAGACTGCGGCGAGCGTCTTCGAACTGTACGCGCGCGCCTTCTATTTGTTCTTGGGTTGCCGCGCCTTCTTCAAAAAGACGTTGAACTCGATTGTAAGTTGCTTCGGCGCGGTCAAAATTCGCTTGCGCAACGGTTCGGGGAGCGCCTTCTTCAAAAAACATCTGCGCAATAACTTCTCCCTCGCGAACTCTGTCGCCCGGGCGCACCATTATTCTCTGAAGCGTTCCGCTCGGTCCGTTTGATACCATCGACTGTCTTAAACCTTCCGCCGTTCCGCTTGTTCTTTCTATGCGACGGATTGTCTGCAATGTCGCGCCTTTTACTCTCACGGGAATTCCCTCAATCGCCTGAATTTCCTGAATTGTCATCGCTCTTTCCTGCTCTGCCGCTCTGCCGCAACCGAGTATCAATAATGACAGCGCAACCAACGCGCAAATCTTAGTCAATTTTTTCATTTTATTAAACCCTTTCATTAGTTATTTACCGAAATTAAACTTTTATCGCCCATCAATCTTTCAATGCTTACGACCGCCGAATTTATTTTTAAAACGGCGTTTTTAAACGCAAGCTGGGTCGTTCTTTGCATTTGTTCGCTGTTGTTAAGTTCCAACTGCGTTAATTGCCCAATCTCGAACGACAATTTTGAAATTCTGAAACCCTGCTCCGCCAAAACAATCATTTGCTCGACCTGCGCCAACTCCTGCTTTGCGACTTCAAACTGCTCAAACGCCGCGGTAAGCGCCAAACGAAGTCCGCGGTTTGCCTGCGCTTCGTTGCGTTCCGCCTCAAACTCCAGCAAGTGCGCCTGACTCATTCTGCTTCTTCTGCGCCCGCCGTCCCAAATCGGCACCTGAGCCCTTAATCCGATACGCGCGTCCCAACGAGCTCCGTCCGAAAATTCGTCGCCCGAGCTGAACGCATTGGTTTGTCCGAAACTCGCAAATGCCGCGACAGTCGGTCTGTAATCCGTGCGCGCCATATTTGTTTGCTCTTCCTGCATACTTCTTAATGTCGAAAGAAGCCTGATATTTGAATTGTTTTCCTGCATTCTTGCCCAAGCCTGTTCTTCGGTCATAGAAAATTGCGGAACGGTTAAACTGTCCAAAAGAACAATGTTGTCGTTTTCCATAGAAGCGGCGGTTGCAAGTTGTTTTAACGCAATGCGTTTTCCCATTTCCGCCTCGCGAAGCCGCAAAATCGCCTGTTGATGAGCAAGTCTTGTGTTTAAGGTATCAAGAGCGCTACCCCTTCCCGCAGAAAATCTCGCCAAAGCAATTCTGTGCGACTCTTCCGCAATGCCGAGCGCTTCGTTCTGAATACGCTTGTTTTGCTGAGCCATAAGCGCCCCGTTGTAAGCGTTGACAACGCTCTCCGCAAGTTCAAATTTAGCGCTTTCCAACCGCAAATCAACAATTTGAAGCGCTGTTTCTGCAATACGAAGCGCCGTGCGAATTTTCCCCTGAGCAAAAAGCACCTGCGTGGCATTAAGTTCCCATTGCAATGCGTTTTTTGGAGACATAGAGCCAAGCGCGCCGTAAATTCCGTCCAAACCTCCCGCCAAAATATGGTCATAAGGCGAAGCCGCCTCAGTCATCATTCCCGAAAAACTCGGCACATCGGGAGTGTCGTTCAAATCGGGCATAAACGCATAATTAAACGCCGCGTTTATTTGCGGAAACGCCGCGCTCTGGTGTTCGTTGCGCATAAGTTCCGTTCTTTTGCGCTCCGCCTGTAATTGCGCCAAGCTTTCCGAATTGTTAAACGCGTGTCTCAACACGTCGTTTCTGGTCATAGGCGTTTGAGCAAACGCTGCCGCAGTAAACAAAAGCAGTGATAATCCTACAAAAAAATTTCTTCTCACTCTTTGTCCCCCCACTCTTTAATTTTTACATATACCGCCACAACCGCTGCGATAATCAGCAAAATTTTAAGTCTTTTCATAACAAGCCCTCCTTATTTTACAATATATTTACGAACAAAATAATATATGTCGCCAACCGCGAGCGGAAAAATCTGACGCCGGAGTCAATTTTCTGTATCGCGTTCAAGTTATTTGACTTCGAGGGTATGTTGTTTGTTACATGGGGTGGGGGGAATTGTGGGTTTTTTGGGTGGAAATAAGTGTATTTATCCTTAACTTTCTATTGAAACTTGTTAAGGATAAAAAATATTGGGACAGATTTTCGAGTATTCGTGGTGTATGAATAGAATTGCGCGGGATGGTGAAGAGTGAGAAATTTCACCTTTTCCCTACCAATCCCTTACTATATCGATTTAGAATAATGCATAGTTCTTGCGGCAAGATAACCTTCAATTTTAACATTTTTAACAATTCCGCCTTTCACTTCCCTAAAAAACTGCCTTCCCATCGATAATTTTATACCTTTGGGAATATCGCGCCATTCGTCTTTCATTAAGGCGGAAAGCGCGAAAACAACGCCCGTCGGATACTTTCTGAGTTTTTTGATTAAATCGTCGTAAAATTTGGAAAACTGCAAAATCGCCTTAGATTTTGTAATTTCGGATTTACAATACATTGAAACGCTCATATTATCTTTCTTCGCTTCTTTTTGAATTTTTTCAAACTCCTTAGAAGACACGCTGAAAGAAATTATTTTACTGTTTTTCATAAAATTCTCCTTGTTTTATGGTTTTTAATTAAACAATTGTTTGTAATTAAACCACTTTTAATATACTAAATGCGCGGCTTGTGTGTCAAGGTGTGGGTTTAGAGGATGGCGCAAAACGTATTTTCCTCTAAAAACGTTCCAAATTTGGAATAAAAAGAGTTGTAAAGTGGAAATGTCTCCTAATATTTAAAGGCAAATAGTATTTTTCTCTCGAAAAATTAACATTGGAGCAAAAAATGGCGATAAACATACCAATTATCAAATTCGGGAGCAAAGAAGGCGACAAAATACTTGCAGAAATCCAAAACGGGCGAAAAAAACGAGACGGCGAAGTGGAAAAAGCAGTTCGCGAAGTGCTTGATAACGTCTCGCAAAACGGCGATAAGGCGCTTTTTGAATATTGCAAAAAATTCGACAATCGGGATTTGAGCGCGAAAAATGTGCGACTACAGAAGAAATACATAAGTTCGCAGGCGGGAAAAATCGACAACAAACTCGCGAAAACCATAAAAGAAGCCGCAAAAAGAATTTTTGAATATCACGAAAGACAAAAGTTTGATTTGGAGTTTTCTATGGAGACCAAAGAGGGCGTTTTAGGGCAAAAAGTCGTGCCACTCAAGCGCGTTGGGCTTTACATTCCCGGTGGGCATACCGTGTATTCTTCAACGGTTTTGATGGATGCAATTCCCGCAAAAATCGCAGGGGTAAAAGAAATTGTCGCCATAACGCCGTGCCGCGACGGAGACCTCGACCCCGCTATTGCGTTTGCTTTGGATTTGCTCGACATCGACGAAGTTTATCAGATTGGCGGCAGTCAGGCGATTGCGGCGTTGGCGTTCGGAACAAATTCGATAAAAGCGGTCGATAAAATTGTCGGACCGGGAAACAGCTACGTTGCGGCGGCAAAAAAAATGGTTTACGGCGCAGTCGATATTGATTGCATTGCAGGACCGAGCGACGTCGCAATTTGGGCGAACGATAACGCAAATCCCGTTTGGGTTGCGCTCGATTTGCTTTCGCAAGCAGAACACGGAAGCGGCGACGAAAGCGCGCACCTGATTACCGAAAGCGCAGATTTCGCGCAAAAAGTAAAAGCCGCCTTGCTCGACGAAATAGAAAAATCACCCGTGAAAAACACCTTTGAAAAGCTGTCGAAAAACGCGATTTGCCTATTTATCTGCGAAAACAAAGACCAATCGGCAACGCTCATAAACGAAATTGCACCAGAACACTTAGAAATAATGACCGAAAATCCAAGAGCCGATTTGGATAAAATAGAAAACGCCGCCGCCGTATTTTTGGGAGATTTTTCGCCCGTTCCCGTCGGTGATTATTTTGTCGGCACAAACCACGTTTTGCCTACAGGCGGCGCAGGAAGATACGCCTCTCCGCTCGGCGTGGACAGTTTCCGCAAGAAAATATCGGTCGCCGAAATCTCCAAAAAAGGACTTGCGGGCGCCGCCGAACACATTTCTCGTTTTGCAAGAGCGGAAGAATTTATCCATCACGCGTTAACGGTAGAGCGGAGGGTGGCTTCGACAGGCTCAGCCACCGAGGCGGTAATACTATGAATGCTGACCGAAGCAACAGTTCGGTCGCTGAGCTTGTCGAAGCGAGCAGGAGCTGAAGCCAATGGAAAAAATAGAAATCACCGCAAACGAAGCGCCGCAAAGAATTGACAGGTTTTTGAGCAAATATTTAAACGGTGCGCCAAATTCCGTTATCTATCGACTTTTGCGCAAAAATATTGTTAGAGTCAATTCAAAAAGAGTAAAAGAAAACGCTGTTTTGCAAGTCGGCGATATTGTTTCTATTTCGCTTTCTGCGATGCAAATTACAGAATTGCAAAGAGAAAAACCACAAATTGCCGCCGAAGAATTAAACCTAAACATTGTTTACGAAGACGACGAAATTTTAGTCGCCGACAAACCCGTCGGAATTTTAACGCATCCCGACAAATCCGAATACAAAAACACGCTTGCAACGCAGGTTCAGATGTATCTCGCTCATATTTGCACAAAAACGTTTCGTCCTGCGCCAATTCAGCGGCTCGACAAAAACACGAGCGGGCTTGTTTTGTTTGCAAAAACTTATAATGCGCTTCAATTCTACAACGAACAAATGCGAAATCGCGCAATAGAAAAAAAATATTTGGCAGTCGTTGAGGGAAAAGTAGCGAAATCGGGAGAAGTCAAAGGTTTTTTAGAAAAAGACGAGAAAAAAAACAAGGTGTTTTTATCGCAAAACTCGACCGATACTTCCAAATTTGTACATACGGAATACGCTGTAAAAGATACGAAAAACAATTTTTCCCTGCTCGAAATAACGCTACACACGGGACGTTCGCACCAAATTCGCGTATCGATGGAGTATATCGGGCATCCGATTGTCGGGGATAGAAAATATAACAGGAATTTGAGCGAAACAGAAAAGCACCAACTGCTTCACGCATACAAAATTACGCTTCCTTGCGGAAAGGTGATTGAGTCGAAGTCGGAGCGGATATTTGAGTTTTGGGGGAAAACTTAAATATATTACAATTTTATCTTTAGGTCATTATACAACTTAGACACCAATGGAAAATAGTCTTTGCTTACAAAAACAACACCTTCGGACAATACATTTTCGTCGTAAGTGTGGCTTGCTATATTTCTTTTTTGCACGGCATTAAGCCAACCCTCAGCATTTTCTATAAGCCCTGCTTGAAAAGCCGTTCTTATTACTTGTTTACTTCCCGCAAGATTATCAAACCCTTCAAATTCAAGGTAATCTTTCATTGTATTCCAAGCTAATTCGTACGTAAATTCAAAGGATTGGATAAGCGCCATTTCTACGGCTTCGTCGTTAGGCGTTAGCTTTTTTCTTTCCATCATACGAACTAAAACATTATAAGCGTTTTCAAAATTTTGAAATCTTTGCTTCCAACGCAAGTTATCGGACATTTTTCACCTCATTTGTTCTTTCCCACAAAGTAATGCCTTTTGTGTTTATATGCTCTTTAAGTTTTTGGTTTTTAATAACCGAATACGCTACAACGTCAAAAAAGTAAGGAATAACTGTTTCCTCTTCTATTTCGTATTTTACTGCACCTGCAAGACCGGCATTAACATTTTTTCCAAAAAGCGCAATATCAACATCAGACGCTCTTTTATGTTTTTCCATTGCTCGCGACCCAAAAAGCACCACTTTATCGACATCTTTAAATTTATCGATAACGCTTAAAAAATCTCGTGTATATTCGTCTTTTAGTCCGTATTTCACTAAATATTCCTCCTGACTTTATACAAAAATACTATCTGCCACCAACAAAAAGAGGCGACTTGAAAATCGCCTTTAAAAAAACAAATGCTTTGCAAATCTCAAAAATTTCTGTTCAGCAAATCTGTTCAAATTATGCCGCAAAACACAGTTTTTCAACTGAGATTATCCAAAAGCAAGTTCGGTCTTGCGCGGCGATTTGCAATTAATGTATTTTTAACGAAAGGCGGTAAATTATGACGATAGATTTTTTAACAAGCCCAATGGCTATAATTGGCATACCGGCGGCTATATTTGGCGCATTATTAACTATCTTTGCTAAGACGGAGCAGTTTTGGCGCAAATTAGCAACAGTTAATTAACTCGACGTGTGGCACTCGCATAAAAAAAAGAGGCGACTTGAAAATCGCCTCCGAAAAACACCCAAATCAACTTAAACACATCATTGTTTTGTTTTCTTTAAGCACGTTTAATCTTATGTCGAGCGCTTTCAATATTTTAACAACGTTGAAGAAATTTATATTTTGCGGTTGCCGCTCAAATTTTGAAATTTGCGCCAAGGGAACTTCTGCTTTTATGCTGAGGGCTTCTTTGCTTATGTTTTCTTTCTTCATTATCTGTTGCACGACATCGCTGAGCATATCCAATTGGAATTTCTCTTCATAAACATTTCTTTGCGCCGTTCCGATTTTTCCGATAAACTCGTCTTCCATTTCCGACAACGAATACATTTTCATATTTATTACCCTCCTTTTTCCTCAAAATACTTTTTGCGAATGCCTTCCGCCTTGCTTATTTCTGTTTTGGGGGACGTAAATTTTCTTTAGTCATAATTCCTCTGTATTTACAGATTACCAATACTTTTCAGGTACTCAGCTATTTTATCAAGAAAATATTCGGCGTCTTCTATATAATGCTCGACAATTTCCGCCGTTGTAGAAAAACTTGTGTCATAATCGCACCCTATTCTGTCATTAAATAGCTCACCTATAATAACCGAAAGCCGCTTATCCAGTTTTCCTGTTTTTATATAATTTTCTCTGAATTTCGATATTACTCCCGAATGTTTCTTAAAATCCAAATCTTCATTTGCAAGCAGTGCTCGCGCACAGTAAAACACACAATAGTAAAGACGATTTACCGCTCCGCCAAAGTCGTCGTCGTTTAACAAAACATGCGCCGAAGCCAAACTTCTTTTGGCGTTTTGGATATTTTTCAAGACTATGTCTTCTGTTTCATCTGTCATACAATACCTTTCCGTCTTTCATTACGTTTCTGTAAAAATTAGACACTTTTAAGTTATTAAAAAAGAATCTGTCGTTATTCAACATCATTGATACAAAAATGTTGTTTTCAAGTCCAACATCGTTTGATACTTGGTAAACTTGCGGACGATAATGCGGTATGCTCTCGCGCTCAATATCCGCTAAAACCATAAAGTCAATATCGGATTCCGCGTCGTAGTCGCCTCTGGCGTAAGAGCCGTAGAGAATAACTTTTTTAAGTTTTTTCCCGAAAATGTTTTTAACGCTCAAAACAACTTCTTTTGCAACTTTATCTTTGACATTCATAGCCGTCTCCTTTTTCTTGTTATGTCTTTATCCCCATAAAAATACTATCTGCCACCACCAAAAAGAGGCGACTTGAAAATCGCCGCAAAAAACAAAAAAAATTTAATTTTGCTTAACGCCTTTTTTACAAGTTTAAGAAAAACGAAGCAAACTCTTGCGTGAAACAGCGCAAAGAAAGTATTTTTTCTAAGAGAAAGGAGAGTTTCTTTTTTTATGGAGATTTTTACAAAAGATAAACGCGACGTTTTAAGCAATTTGTGTGTTGCTTCTTTTGGCGCCTCGTTGGTCGGCGGTGTTATGTTTAATACTTTGGGAATTGGAGAAAATACAGATAATGCTATCGTCGGCGGTATTCTTGCGGTGTTTTCCGGTATAATGGCTTTTTTAGTGAAAGGCGGTAAATAATGGAAGGATTTTTTATAGCAGTGGCTTTTTTAGCAGTTATTACCTTTTTGGTAAAACTTGAAGATTTCGGAATAATCCGCGGTAAGATAAAAACCGTTTAATCAAATAGGCGTGAGAAGCGTACTATTGCCACCAACAAAAAGAGGCGACTTGAAAATCGCCTCTGAAAAAATAAATTTTTGCAAATCTCAAAAACTTCTGTTTAACAATTCTGTTCTTACTCTCTCTTCAGGAATTCGTCGAAGCTCAGGAATTCCGCCGCCGCCACCACCGCCATTGTCTGGGTCGCAATTAACATTTGGCACAAAAACACCAAGGTCAGCAATTTCGCATATCACTTGTTGGTTATAGTTTACAGTTATTCTTCCTACTTGACCAGTTCCCAACACAATCCTTGAGTTTGCTGTTTCCGGAGCATTATAAAACGAGCCATTTACTATCCAACCGGCACCTGTGGCGGCAGATAAGTTAATCTGTGCGTCTGGCGAAGCATTGTAAAACATTCCGCGGAAATTTCCTTGAATTTCAGCATACGACCAAGTGCCTGCAAAATTTTGTGGAAAGAAAAGTAATACGTTGGCGCTATCTCCCATATTAAAAAGACTACCGCCTGTGCCTGTGTTTCCTGTAGTGCCAGGTCTAACAATAATAACAGCTCTGTGATTAAACGTGCCTCCTGGATTTATTGCTATTATATTTGGATTCCCTACTTCTAGTATCAACCACTCTCTTCCGGCTCTGTCTGTGTATTTTGTATTGTTTTCCCACAAATTATTTAACGTACTTCCGTTTATGGTTTCAGAATGATGTCTTGGTATAAGATGCTCTATATTCATTCCAACGGCAGGAGGATTTCTGTCGGTAATTCCTAATGAGTCAGATATTTGATCGAGTGTCATATTGTTAATGATTTCTACATTGCCAGGACTTGCACACCAATTTGGACACGAGAGTGGACCTGTATAATACTGAACATCAGTATTATTACGGCGTATTAGTGCTGTATTAGTTCCTCTAAACCGAAGACCGCTACCTATTATGGAACTTGGAGCATGACCAGGATCGGTGATACCACCAGCAGGAGGCCACGGATCAACGGGGTGATTTTGCAATCTATCCGCAAAAGTGCCTGATAGCATAACCAAGTTTCTTCGAGCAGCAGTTCCGTTCTCTATTTCTGCATCGGCACCAACTGCTGTAAACGTAGAGCTTCCGCCAAAACGACCGTGAAAACGACTATTTGCGTTAGTAAAATGTACCTGACCGCCTTCAAATAGGGCAGAACTCATAAAGTCAATATTCATAATTAGCGATTGTTCGGCATCGGCTGGCTGAACTAATACAAATTCACCATTGAACATACTTGTTTGAGCAGGTACGTTAATTGCTATTAGTCCACCGGCAACAGCAGTTCTTCCTCCGACAAATGCAGGTCCATTTATGGTTACAGGAGTATGTATCCACAAATTTCCGCCGCCTGAAAACAGCGCGTGTCGAGGAATATTTTGCATTTCTACTGCCATTTCCTCAGGCTCAAATCCGAAAACAGTATAAAACCCCAAATTGCTTGCTCGGCTTCCGCTTCTGTCTATTGCCTCGCTTCTTATTAATACAGTTATTCTGGAATTTTGGATAGGAGCGACTTGCGTAAATAAATTATTTGGATCATTAGTATTTACTTGGGCTACAGGTATTATATTTGGAACGGGGTCTGTAGGACGAGGAAACATAAACCTGAATGTACCATTATCGTTTACCACTCTGCGAGTTATTCGGCGCATTTGACTAAAATCTACATTTACTATTTGTACTCTAACTCTCATACCGTCTAATTGTTCGTATGCGTTAGCGTTTCCTGTAAGCCATCGAGTGGGTTCTTCATCATTGTCTATTTGATGTTCTCGCCAACTTAACAAAATATTTAAAACGTTGTCGTCATTATTGGCATCGGCAAGCCAGCTTACTGCGTAATTCAATCCCGACGTCGCCGCAAAGCGCGCCATTTCCGAAGATGCTCGCAGAGAAGCATCGATAGTTTCCTTTCTTGAGGAGTTAAGAACGAGCATTGCAATAGCTCCGACAAAAACAAGTGTGATAAGCACATACACAAGCGATGCGCCTTTGTTGCCTTTTAGGCAACGAGACATTTTTCCCATAAGATACAACCTTTCCCAAAAGTTTAACGATTAAAGCAAAAACAGCAAAAGGCTGTTCTGCCAAAAATCATAATTTTTACCAGAAAGTATGAAGATGTTCTTTAATTTGAAACCCACGAACGAAAGACAGAACAACCTGCAAAGGCTGTTTGTCGTGGGGCTAGATTAAAATTAAAGAGCTCTATGAAAAGCGAGAAATATTCACACTCTTCATACTTTCTGGTATTGGGAAAATAATATTTGTTTTATGTTGTGGGGGAAAAATTTGTGTTTTTGTGGAAATTCAATAAAAAACAGAGCGGATATTCTTTTTTAGAATAATTCCGCTCTGTTTTCAAAAAAACTGTTTTTTACCCGTCTCTTCTTGCCAGCATTCTTCGTAAGTCTTCGTTCCAGCGGATGTAGCGGCGGTTGTTCGGGTCTATTGCCAATGCTTGTTCCAAGCGGACTAATGCCAATTCGTATAAGCCTTGCTCCATCAATAGTTCGTGGCGGAAAGCGCGCGAACGCTCGTCCCACGGGAATAGGGCGACGCATCTGTCCATAGAGTTTATCGCTTCGTCTATGAGAGATTGTCTTTGCTCTCTTAATTGCTCGATTTGTTTGCTTAGTTCCGCTGTTTTCTCAACATCTGTTATTTCCGCTTTTTGGTTTTCCAAAACGGCAATTTCTGCATTTTGGTCGTTTGCTCTTACTCTTAAAGCGTGTGCGAACTGAATGAACGTTATCGAGTAGTTAAACATTGTTCTGCGCGCCGTTTGGCTTAACGGGGTCGAATTATCGCCAAGGTTTTTGAACTGATAGACTTCGTTCAACAGAAATCTTGTGCGCTCAAAATTTATGGCGGTTTCTTCATTCACAGGTTCGGGCATTACTCTGTTTACCATTCCTTGGAACTGCAAAAACGGTCCGAAGCCCACAAAGTTGTCGGGACCTACCGTTGACGAGAAGTAAATCGGACGTTCCCAATTATTCGCGTCTATAATGTTTACAACCATCAAATCCTGAACCCGCAATATGGGAAGTTCGCGCGCCGACGGAAACATTATCTCAATTCCAGCCTGCGGAAGCCTGTATCTTGTAGGATTTGGGAATGGGTTTCTCGAATGCGTTATCTCGCCCGATTGAATTTGCTCAAGCGTGAAACTCATCGGGATTTTCGGCTCGAGGCGCACAAGTTGGCTTATATACCAAGGCGTGTTCACTAAACTCAAATTCACAATTCTTACGTCTCGCCTTATGCCCTCTGCTTCCTGCAAAAACCACAGCGGGAAGGTGTCGTTGTCGCCCGCGGTAAAGAGTATGCCGTTTTTGGACACGCTCATTAGCAAATTAAAGGCGTAATTATACGGTATCCAGTCGTTTGAGCGATTGTTTGCGTTAAAATTCTGCGACATCGGAATTGCGGGCGAAGCGATAAACAATACTGCCAAAATCGGCGTAAGTCTTCTGCGAACTCCCACTCTTTTGGACGTAAAGCCTTTGTGCAAAAGCGCGCCCGCCGCAAATCCTATCCAAAGCCCGAAAAACATAAAGCCGGGGGTGAAGAAGTAGTCGCGCACGCGTACCTCTCTGTGAACGGTGGGCATTGCGCCTTGTCGTCCGCCTTGTACCCAACGCTCGTAATCGAACCTTTCTGCGCGGGTTCCGTCGGCGAAGTTCATATAAAAAACAACCGCTATTGTTGTAATAAGGAAGAGCGTTGCAAAGAAAATCGCCTTTTCTTTGTCTCTGGAATACCAATATTTCCAACCCCAAAGCATAAAGAATGTGGGAATTAGGTAAATAAGCAGTATCCAACCCCTCTTAAACGGATTGCTTTCGCCCAAAATTGTGTTGTATTGGTCGGCGGTGCGGTCACTGTCAATGCTTTCGCCGAAATGGAAAAACTGCGTAATGTGGAAGCCGCCGTAGCCCATGTGTTCGTCAATTCCGAATTGCGTACTCCACGCGCCGCGCCTGTGGAACATTCGGGTTATCATAGACTCGGTGCCGTATTGTCTTCTTTCTAAAAAGCCGCGGAATGCGTCCCACTCAACGCGACCGTTTTCCCACTCTACAACAGGGTGGTTTTTGTCTATCATCGGCTCCAAAAACGAACGTATCGGGATAAATGCGTGCACCGAAAATCCAATAAGCGAAACAAGAACGACCAAGAAAGCAAACATCCATTTCGGTTGCGATTGTTTGTCGTTGCTTGCGCCGTTTATTATCGAAATAACAATAATCGCAAGAGCAATAAGCCCGATTGTCTGAATATCGTCGCATCTTTGACACATTACGTGAGCAAATTCACCGCAACCGCGCGCGTGGTCGGCAACTACAAGCAATCTGTAAAGCGCCCAAAGCGTGATACCGCCCGCGAATGGCGCAATGATTTTCGCCTCTTTGTTAGGCGCAAACGAGTATATCGCCGTCATAACCAAAAGCACGGGAGTTACAAAGAAAAACATAGCCATACTGTACATTACCGAGCCCAACAAAAGCGCCACGCTCCAAAGCCGCCAGTCTGTGCGTTTTGTTTTATCGATAAGCAAAATATACAAGAAAATCGGCATCAGCGCAAACATCGCCATCATGTGGAGACCTATGCCCAAAAACGCCAGATAAGCGAACAAAAGCAACCATCTGTCGCGGTTCGGCTCTTTGGATTTCGCCCAAATAAGCACAACATAAACGTTAAGAACAATGGTTAATATGGCGGGAATATAAACAGACGTTTCCACCGCGGAAAACCAAAAAGTGTAGTTGAAAACTCCGAAAAGCGCGCCAACAAATCCCGCAATATTCACGGTTGCGACTTTCCAATATTCGTCAAGCGCTCCAACCCAGTCTTTCATTGAAAAAACTACTATTTTGTGCAGGAAAAACGCCGTTGCCGCCGCCGTTATGACAGAAAGCAAGTTAGTTCTAAACGCAACCTGCTCCGTCCAGAAAAACAATATGGTAAAAAGGCGACCGACCAGCACATAAAGCGGGTTGCCCGGCGGGTGCGGAATACCTAAAATATAACTTGTCGCAATATATTCCCCGCAATCCCAAAACGACACCGTGGGCGCCATTGTAAGGAAAAACGTGATAAACGCGATGAAAAAAACCAATGCTCCGACAATTCTTTCGATTAGTGTTGCGTTCTTTACCATAAAAATTTACTCCTGTTTTTATTTTCTTTTTTGAGTTTCTATTTTTTGCTTTTTCTTTTGCTTCTTAGTTTTTCACTTCTCTTTTTCGGTTTTTACCTTGTCCAAAATCGCGTTTACAAACTTTGCGGAATCGTCCGTGCCGAATATTTTTGCGATTTCGATTGCTTCATTTATCACGACTTTCGGCGGAACGTCGAATTTTTCATCCAATTCCGCAATGGCAATCCTCAGCAAATTTCTGTCTATCGTGCTAATTCTGTCAAACGACCAATTTGTCGAGAGTTTTGTGAGCGTTTCGTCTGCGTCTTTACGGTTTTCGGCGGCGTTTTCTACCAATGCAAGCGCGTAGCATTTAACGTCTTCGCTTAAATCCGACGGACTGTCGGCGTCGGCGATTTTCCACGCTTTATCTATTGTGCTGTTAGGGTCGGGAATGATTAAATCATTTATTTCAACGTCTTCGTCAATCTCCGAAAAATTGGCTATTTTGTTGAAAATATCGTCTATTTCACCTTCAAACTTCTGTTGTTCAAAAGAGAAAAATACTTGCAACGCTAAAATTCGCGCCTGCCGTTTTTCGTCTTTGTTCATAATTATAATTTCCCTGCCAAGTCTGCCATTTCGATTGCCGTCATTGCCGCGTCAAAGCCTTTATTGCCCGACTTTGTTCCCGCGCGCTCAATAGCCTGCTCAATGCTGTCGGTCGTAAGAACGCCGAAAATCACGGGAACGCCGCTGTCTAAAGAAACCGAAGCAACACCCTTAGAAATTTCCGCGCAAACCAAATCGTAATGCGAAGTGCTTCCGCGAATTATCGCCGAAAGCGCAATTACAGCGTCGTATTTTGAGGACTCCGCCAATTTCTTTGCGACAAGCGGAATTTCAAACGCACCCGGCGCCCAAACAACAGTAATATCGTCCGATTTCACTCCGTGGCGAACTAAGCCGTCAGTCGCTCCGTCCAAAAGTTTTCGCGTGATTAACTCGTTAAATCTGCTGACCGTTATAGCAAATTTCTTCCCTTTTCCGTCCAACATCCCTTCAATTATTTTAGGCATAACTTCTCCCTTTTTATCAAAATTTGGAGTAAATATAATAAATATCCAAAGAGAGGGGCGGTAATATCTTAAACTATAAAGAAAAAATTGAGATTTAGGGGTGTTTTTAAGAAATTAAATTTCCAATCACAATCTTATTTCTCGGATGTTTCGTCGCCAAAAATTTCTTTTGCTTTTAGTAAAGATAAAGAAATTATATTGATAATTATTTGTTTTTTCTTGTTTTCAACCGTCGCTTTTAACTTTTGGCAAAACGTATTTTTAAGCCGAAAAGCAAGGAAATTGTAATTACGAACGCATGCGTTCGCAATCACGAAATAAGAGAGTAATATGAGTAAATTAGAGAAAAATAAATCCGTTTTCTTGTCAGATATGCGGAATATTATACAAGAAGCGCGCAATAGTGCTGTTCGCGGCGTGGAATATACACGACTTATAATGTATTGGCATTTAGGCGAGCGTTTTTTTATTGAGGAGCAGTGCCAAAAAGACCGTGCGGACTATGGCGCACATCTTACAAAAAACGTTGCCGCAGATCTCGAAGAAGAATTTGGTAGCGGCTTTTCTGTTCGCCAATTGGAACTTTGCAGGCAGTTTTATCGCATGTATCCGATTATTGACAATGTGCGCCCGCAATTGAATTGGGCTCAATATCGACTGTTGATACGCATTGACGACGAATATAAGCGCGAATATTACGAACTTGAGGCGTCAAATAATGCTTGGACAGGGCGTGAAATGGAGCGTCAGATAAATTCGCTTTTATATGAACGCTTGCTGATGAGTAGCGACAAAGAAGCGGTGCTCGCTATTGCCCGCAAGGAGCGTATTCCTGAAAAACCGTCCGAAATCATAAAAGACCCGATGTGTTTGGAATTTCTCGGCTTGAAACATGAAACCAAATATTACGAAGAAGACATTGAGGTAGCGCTTATAACACATTTACAAGATTTTTTGCTTGAACTCGGCAACGGCTTTGCTTTTGTGGCTCGCCAAAAACGCATTTTACTTGAAGATGACGAGTTTTTCGCGGATTTGGTTTTTTACAACCGCTTACTTCGCTGTTTCGTAATCATAGAGATAAAAACCCATAAACTCACTCACGCAGATTTGGGACAATTGCAGATGTACGTCAATTATTATGATCGCTTTGAGAAACTTCCCGACGAAAGTCCCACCGTTGGAATATTGCTTTGCACGGCAAAGAATGAATTGTTGGCAAAAGTTACTCTTCCCGAAAACAATACGCAAATTTTGACGAGTAAATATCAACTTTACATCCCCACGGAAAATAAATTGGTTGAAGAAATTGAAAAACTGTTGAATGATACAAAGAAATAGATTGAAACCGAAAATTAAATTCTCGCGACAGTGTTGCGAGAATTTAGAATAGTTTTCCGGCTCTTTTCCATATTGCTTTCACTCTTTTTTATATTCCGAAAGCGCCCTTATAACATCTTTTTTTTCGATTTGCACCTCCTGCTCCCTCGACCTTTTTGATGCTTAAAATGGTTAATAAATTTGCCTGCGAATCGGTTTCCCATAGTGAAACTCCTTTTTTTGTTTTGATGATTATACTTGACTTTTAAAAGGGGTTTTATTCCGATTTTTTGAAAGTGCGAGGGGTTTTGAGGGGGGAAAAAGCTAATTAAAATTGGCTGACTTTGTTAAACAAACAAAGGATAACCTTATATTATCATCCTTCGGTCATAATCTTATTTCTTGGATGTTTTGTTGCTAAAACTTTCTTTTGCTTGAATGGTCGAAACGATTGTATAAGATAAGTTACCAAACAGGATTTTTTAGGAATTTTAAACAAGCGCAATATTTTAAGTTGTTCATTTTCAATGTCAAACAAAAGAAGCTCTATTGTTTTTGTTATATTGCCATATTCTTCTTCGACTGGCTTGTTGCCATTGAAACCCGGATATGAGGCAATACGCGCTATATTTGTTAATTTTACAAGATATTCTCTCAATTTTTTAATATTCGTTGAGATAGAAATTGATAACGGAATCTGATTGTCAGTATCCATAAAAAAGTTAATGAACTTTTCAACAAAATCGTCAAATTCATTTATTTCATCTTCACTAGGTATAATGATATTATCACGATTTTGTTCCAAGCAATCATTGCTATATTTTTTCAATAACGGAGTATAATTACAGCTACCAAGTTTTTTTTTTAAAGAGAGCAAGTACATAACGAGCCGTGAATAAAAATTAAATATCGAGTCATTACGCTTTTCTTTTAACTTTGAGACATAATTATTTGCCATTTTTAACCCAACCGCAAGTATTATTACTGATATAACAGTAGCAATATCTGATAGTAATTCTGTAAAAGTTTTTACCAAAACAATATCTATACATCCCATATTTTATACCTATTACCCATCGCTTTATTTTCTTCCGTTAATCTCTATCGCAGGATTATTGATATTTTTGTCTGCTTTCTCAAGTTGGTCAAAATAAATCCTAATAGTATCCTTATACATACTGTAGTATTCTTTGCCAAAATATCGATGATCTTGACCTTCAGATGACGATTTCAAATTATTAATTTCTTCGAATCGTTTTACATATTCGTGAATATTTTGAAGAACATGTTTTATTAAATCATCGTATCGATTATTTTCATTTTCATTAATTAAAAATAATCTATAACTATTCAGGTAACCTATTTGCTTGTTTATTGTAGCGGCAATATGCGTTTGCTCTTTTCCGTTGATTTTAGGAACAACATACCTTATTGTATCATCATTGCTAAATTGAGCCTCATAATAATAAACATCTTTACCACCTGCTGAAATTCGAAGTCGATTTTGATCTGCAAGGAGAATATTATTAATACATTTTAAAACATATTTTTTTACCTCTTTTAGCGTTTTTATTGCATTATCCTTATTTGCTGCAAAAAGAGGTAAACTTTCAGGACAATATCGACAAGAATAATATTCAAAATCAGAACAAAATCTAACAAATGCACGCCCAGCATCTGTTATCTTTATCTTAAAATTACCTTCAGATGTATTATTGGTATCTAAAATAATAAGTTGACACCAACGAGTACTTTCAATTTGAGAATCATTTAACACATTAATGATATTCCCAATATCAGCTTTTATATCTGCAGGAACTTGCATTTGGGGTAAAACAGGAGATCTAAAAACATTATCAAGTATTTCTTTAAATTCTACATAAATTTCATGTTCCAGATCAACAGGATATTTATTAGAAAGATAAGTTAGTATTTTTCGCGCATAACCAAATCCCAAGCAAGTATCGTCAGAATGAACAGATTGAATTCTTTGAAAATATCCGATATTGTTTTTATTGTCTTTTTGTTGTATAAAATCATATAACAAACGAAGTATAATTTGTCTCGCACCATGTTTAATAGCGCCTTTAGTTTCTGTATGCGCAATATGCTTCGCTTTTTCCATTAAATTGCGATAGGTAATAGCTACATTCCGATACATGCTTATAGTTTTATATAAATATTTTAAAATTCGTCGCTTGTTATTATTGAACATAGCCCAAATTTGACATTTTAATGTTTTATCGCTTAGAATTACATCAATAATTTCAAGCAAGAGTTTGTTCTCAAGTATAATATCACAGCTTTTGCTTTCGAAAAATTCACACTTTTTCGAAATAATTTCATTGATATCATAAAAATTTGATACATCAATGCATGATTCGGGAAAATCTTCATTGTGACGAACAGAACTTGATATAATTTGATAGCTAGCATCTCTAACAGCAAATATTGTTTTGAAAGAACTTGAATATGATAGTTCTTCATCGTCAATTGCCTCAAAAAGATCGTCTATCGTTTCGCAGGAGTTTTTAATTGTTTCAACTACATTTGTTATATCACAATCCAAAATATCCACGGATTCATGCATAGTTATTAGCATATAGTATTCAATATTGTCGAAAAGAGCAAAATGTTTTATATCTTTTCCATTTTTGCATACATAATAAACGTATATTAGTTTCAATAAATTCCTTACCGAAGTCCTACCATTATCATCTTCATCAAAAGAGATAAGCTTAGTAACAGCATTATACATATTGTGGCGAAATGTTGCAAGAGCAGTATCTGAGTCGGAAGTTACATATTTTGAAATTATTGAAAAAATATTTATGATGTCTTGGTCAGGCAATTCTGAAAATAAATCTTCAAAATTATGATATAAGTGCTTTAATATATTTTTATACTCTATTTCACTTATCTTGTTTTTCTTGGTTTTATTAAAATGTATGTCGTCTGCAAAATGCTTTAAGAGAATAGAGCAAACTTTAAAAAGCATAAATTTAAATTTTTTATTAACCCAATTAGTGCCAAACAGATATACTTCCTCCCTACTTTCTTGAAAATTAAAAACAATCCTCTGGTACTTGTTAGGAGCATTTCGATTGAGTTCAAATAAAAGTGATTGTATGAATGTTGTTTTTCCTGAACCGGAATATCCACGTATAAACAATGGTGTTGAATTATTGGATTTCAACTTGGATTTGAATAGCTCAATATCACTTGTTTCTTTTTCGAAACATTCAATTTGTTTATCCGTAAAATGTTCTTTTAGTAATTCTTTCTTTGTATCATCATCAATCGCAATATTATTATGTGGCTTAGCAAGAAGATGGTCAGAGAAGATTTCTTCTGTCAAATCAAAAATACCATGATCAATATTTTTCATATCTCTACCAAAACGTTTCTCATAAGGAGTACACAGTAAAAGATCTTCTAGTGTAATTTTATCCTTGATTTTCATTTAGGTTCATCTCCCATATCCTGTTTTACGCTAACCTTATATATCAATATACTATCCGCCATCCACCCAAAACAAGAAAATCACCGAAATTTATCACTTTTCAAGTTTTTCTCGCAGTTTAACGGAGGAATAACGTATTTTTGTCTCATTAAACAGATACGCTAAGCGAGAGCAAATATCGTATTTTGTATGGAGGTTGTTTTGAGAAGATTAAGAAAATCTAAAATGTGCAATATGCAAAATAATAAAAATCGTTATGATCCGATTGGTGCCGTACGCTATCATTTCACACAATTCAACGTATGGACGGCATTTTTCATAGTTATAAATGGCGGTTTGTTGGTTGCTTATGGAGAATTGGCAAAACTTAATTCTGCTTTTTGTTGTTCTGATTTTTCTACAAAAAAATTGTTGATACCATTATTAGGTTATATTGTTGCTTTTTTGTGTTTTTGTCTCTGTGTATGTTATAAACGATGTATCAAAAAATTATCTACACTAATAGAGAAAGACTTTAAAATAAATAACCCTCGATATATAGAGTTTTGTAGCCCATTAGGACAGACAAAAATATTAACAACAATAATAGTCATGTTGTTAGCTTTTGCTTTAACTTGTGCTTGGGGAACACTATTTGTTTTGAATCTTTTCGAAAAAATGGAGAATTTGTATTTACTCTGCAAAGCTATTGCGGGAGCATTCGTAACGGCTTTTTTACTTTTTCTTGCAGATAAATATTTACAATACTATTTTAACAAGATAGCTAACCCTGAATTAAAACAGAGTGCCTAGCTACTTAAACTTACTCAACTCAGGAGGTAGATATGGAAAACTTTAAAGATTATACTATCATTGCTGGCAATATAGTTATTTGTTTTACCGGTATTGTTGCTACATGGAAGTTGTGGGTAATGAGAAAGAGCTTTCTCGCTGACCACGAACGAAGAAAAAAACAAGCCACTGTAGAATTTTTTCACAACATCGACAATGAATGTGATTTGCTACTAAATAAAATAGACGAAAAGTTTCCAGATGGTAGAATAATTAATGTTTGCGATGTTGAAAATGATACTACTATGCTAACCACTATAATTGACTATTTAACTCGTATGGAAAGATTAGCCGTTGGTGTCAACACGGGTATTTATGATATTGCTGTCTTTGACAGGATGGCTGGAGAGTTTACAATAAAATGGTTTGATAGAGTTTATCAAATTATAATCTATCGTAGGAAGTTTCGTAATGCTTCTCATGCATATATGGATTTCGAAGATTTGGTTTTTAAATTAAGGGAAGTCCGAAAGAAAAGATTCCCAAGGCACGACAAGGATTTCGCAAAAATGAAATACTATGTCTGAATGATTTTTTAATCAAGGAGAACTTTTTTTATGGGCAAAAAAAATTTACCTAAAATTAATTTTCGCAAAATACGGATAATTATGCTTTGCATTCTCTATTTATCAATAAATAAGAATTTTTTTTTCAAGAAACTATCAAAGATTACGTTTGTCTTAAAAAAAAGAAGAAACACTTTTTACAAAAAACTTGCACGGTTTGTACAGAAATACCTGTTGTAGCGTTGGGGCATGACTTGGACGACGGCGCAACAACAACCGAGCCAACTTGCACACAAGACGGTGTGAAAACTTTCACTTGCAAACGAAATAATATCCACACTCGCACCGAAGCAATCCCTGCGACAAGACACACTTGGCAACCGACAACAACTCCCGCAACCTGCACAACCACAGGCGAAGAAGCCGACGTCTGCTCAATTTGCGGCGAAACAAGAGGAACTCAAACAATTGGCGCGCAACCTTGCAATGAGCAGACTTGCCCGATTTGCAATTCCGTATCTATTCGTGATAGACAGCAAGAAAATCGAAACTACGGAATTTTTGTTTCCGAAAACCCTGTAACGGGTAGTTTCGCCGAAATTTCTGTTCGCACCCCCGAACAGGCATCGGCAACTGTCCGAATTCTCGACAATCTCGGCAATGTTGTTTGGATGGCAAGCGATGTACAAACAAATAATCATTTACCATTGCAGTGGGATTTACGGAATTCGGCAGGCAGAGAAATTGCAAGCGGTACTTATTTGATTGTTGTTGAGGCGACAAGTATAAGCGGAAGAAGGTTTACGTATTCGACAAAGGTTGGAGTGAGTAGGTAATATAATTTACGATTGTTTTTCAAAAAGGCAAATCTTTTTGGGTTTGCCTTTTTGTTTTGTGGCATTTAGTATATTTTCGACGAAACAGAAGTTCGACTTCTAATCTGTCATAGCAGGTGGTAAGCGTATAATAGTTTAACAACAAAGCTTGCGGTTGGCAGAATTAAATTCCAAATAAATCCGACAATTTGCTTTCTCCAAACGTATCTACAACTACTTGCTGAACATCGTAAGGACTGATTGTTTTTTCTAAAACCATTTTTTACCTCCCAATATTTTATAAAGAAAATACCATTTGCCAAAATGAAAAATCAACTAATTTTCAAAACTTTTGCCACACCAACGCAAGTATAAATTATTTTACCGGTGCTAAAAACAGTGAATAGTGGAGATATTGCCTCTGCTATTCAATAGTATTTTCAACTAACTCACAAACAAAACCAAAGGGACATAATGGACAGGAATAAAACAGCCTACTCCCCAAAAAGAAACGCTAAAGAAAAACTTTTAACGATACTTGGAAAAAGCATAAAAAGCAAAGACGGAACAGAAGCGCGAATATCAAGCAATTCTATCGGAAAAATGCTTCACGGTTTAGACAACACACTGAGAAACGGATACACCGCCGAACAACATTATGCGGCAGTTTTGATTATTGAAGAATTATTTTCCAAAGCGCTTACTTTATTGACGCATAAAAGCAACAAGCGCGGCGATAATTCCAATATTATTAGGTTAGCCGCACCATTTTAATGGCAATGATGAAACTGTCGTGTATATAACGGTAAGAGAAGAGATAGACCCTAATCAAGCAGGAAAAAGAATATATTCAATTGAGTTAACGGAAAGAAGTAGATTAGGGAGACACTTGGAAGCAGTTGAGTATAACCCCGCCGAATTCCCATCCCCCACTATCTACAAAGATAATATAAATAATATCACCAATAAAAGTCAATAGCAAATCGCAAAAACGGCAAAATTGTTTGCTTTTATTCGATTATTTGCAATAAAAAGATTTGCTAAAAAAATTCACACGCCCTACTTTCTCTCGTCCTTTTTGGGCTTTTTAATATCTCTTCCCATAACTTCGTATTTCCCCGAATACTCATTTTTCTGCAAATAAAAATAATATTCTTCGTCCAATTCGGGAACGCAGGAGTTTTTGTAGCCTTTATCACGGGCGAGTTCTAAAAACTCTTCGGCGGCGCCTTTTTCTCCGTGGACTAAAAACAACTTTTTAATATCGTGAGGCGACGAAAACGAGAGGTATTCTTCTAAACCCGCTTTGTCGGCGTGGGCGGAAAACGAGTCCAAAATCTGCGTTTTGCATTTTACTTTGTATGGCTCGCCGTAAATTTTTATGTCTTTTACGCCGTCCATAATGTAGCGGGCGAGCGTGTATTGCGCCGCGTATCCGACAAACAAAAGCGTTGTTCTCGGGTCTTCCACGTGATTTGCGAGGTGATGCAAAATTCTGCCACCCTCCATCATTCCCGCCGACGAAATTATTATGCGCGGCTCTACTTTTACGGTTTTGCTACTGAGATTTTTCGACTCCTCGGCACTTTTAACGTAATGCAAACCGTCGAATTCAAAGGGGTCAACGCCGTGGTCAATAAATACGCGGTGCGATTCGCGGTCTAAAATATCCAAGTTGGCGCGGAAAACGTTTGTTGCATTCAATCCAAGCGGCGAATCCACAAAAATCGGGATGTCGCGCAAAAGTCCGCGGTCGCGAAGTTTATGCAAAATATAAACCAAAAGTTGCATTCGACCGACCGAAAACGCAGGGATTAAAATAGTTCCGCTTTGCTTTGCTATGGCGTCGGTTATTGCGTTTGCAAGTCTGTCTTGCGCCCCGCTGAATTCCGAAGAGTGATTGCGATTTCCGTAGGTTGTTTCGAGCACCAAAAAGTCCAGTTCGCGTAAAAAATCGGGGTCGTTTATGAGCGGAATGTTGGGACGACCGACATCGCCCGAAAAGCCGAAGCGCACGGGTTTTTCGCCTTCGCCCAAGTAAAAAATTACGCCTGCGCTTCCCAGAATATGCCCTGCGTCGCGAAATTTTATTTTTATGTTGTCAAAAAGGGTTATGGTTTCTTCGTATTTGTGAGGGACAAAAAGTTTCATTGTTTCATCGACGTCTTCGTTTGTGTAGAGCGGGGCAAAAAGCGCCTGCTTGTTTTTTTCGCGGATTTTATTGACGATTTTAAGGTCGGCGCTCTGCAAATATGCCGAGTCTGCAAGCAGGTGTTTGCAAAGCTGAACAGTGGGCGCCGTCGCGTGTATTTCGCCGCGAAACCCTTGATTTACGAGCGTGGGCAAGTTTCCGCTGTGGTCAATGTGGGCGTGAGTGATAACGACTACGTCAATGTCGGCAGGTTTTATGCCGTCGGGAAATCTGAAATTTTTGTTTAATTCGTACGATTCTTTTCGTTTTCCCTGCACAAGTCCGCATTCCACGAGTATTTTTTTATCTTCGACCTGCAACAAAAACTGCGAGCCCGTAACCGTTTTTGCCGCGCCGTGAAAACTGATTTTTACATTCATAATTCCCTCCGAGTTGTTGAAAATCGCGTATATTCAAAAGAAAATATACAATAAGCGCGCTCGCAAATGCCAATTTTTTTGCTGTTTGAAGCGAATTTGGTGAAAATAACCGAATTTTTTTGAAATTTCTCAAAATGTACTTGACAATATATATTACAAGATGTATTATTTAGCGAAAACTTTTATTTTTATTGAACATTTATGGAGAAATTTATGGAAAATATATCGAAAGAAGCCTTGAAATCTGCTAACGAGCGCATTGACTTGTTAAGGGGGTATCTTTGACATTGACGAACGTTTAAGCGAGACAGAAAAATTAGAAGAACAAACGAGCGGCGCAAATTTTTGGGATGACGCAAGCGCGGCGCAGAAAGTTTTGAAGCATATAAAAGCGTTGAAAGATATAACTGCTCCGTGGCAGGACGCAAAATCCGACTTCGACAACTTGCAAGAATTTTTTGATATGGCAATCAGCGAAAAAGACGACGAAATGCTTGCACAAATCAGCGTTAGTTTTGCCGACCTCGAAAAGAAAATTGACAAACTCGAATTTATGCGAAAACTTTCGGGCGAGGACGATAAGTGCGACGCCATACTCACCATTCACAGCGGCGCGGGCGGCACGGAGTCTTGCGATTGGGCGGATATGCTTTACAGAATGTACTCGCGTTGGATAGAGCGCAAAGGCTTCAAGTCGGAAGTTTTGGAATATAGCGAGGGCGACGAAGCGGGAATAAAAAGCGCAACAATAGAGGTAAAAGGCGAATATGTTTACGGACACATAAAAGCCGAAATCGGAGTGCATCGCCTTGTGCGAATATCTCCTTTTGATTCGAGCGCGCGCCGACATACTTCATTTGTCAGCGTTTATGCTTACCCGATTTTTGAAGATGTCGATGATTACGAACTTGACGAAAAAGACATAAAAACGGACACATACCGTGCAAGCGGCGCAGGAGGTCAGCACGTAAATAAAACGGACTCGGCAGTGCGGATGACCCACATTCCGACCAACATTGTGGTGCAGTGCCAAAACGAGCGCTCGCAAATAAAAAACAGAGAAGCGTGTATGAAAATGTTGAAAGCTCGCGTTCGACAATACTACAAAGAAGAAGAAGAAAGAAAGCGCGCCGACAAACTTGAAGACAAGAAAAAAATTGAGTGGGGAAGCCAAATCCGCAGTTATGTTTTGCACCCGTATAATATGGTGAAAGACCACAGGACAGATTACGAAACCTCAAACACATCGGCAGTGCTTGACGGCGACATTGACGGTTTTATAGAAAAATATTTGTTGGAATTTTCATAAAAGAAAGTTCCTGAAGGGCAACAAAAAAAGGGGTTGTTAAAATGTGGGCAAAAGAAAATGAAGAAAAATACGAAATCTTCGAACTTCGCAAACAAATAGCGACAAATTCGCAGATAAGTGAGTTTATTTCAGATATATACAATGCAAAAGAATTTGCTTACGTATTCAAATCTTTGATAACGCGCCTTTCTCGGATGGCTTTTTCCAATAAATTTTTGTTTTTGGATTTAGACTGTGAAACCGCCGAATTAAAAGCAAATTTTTCGTACGGATTTAAGCAAGAAGAGCGTCCGTATTTTACTTTTAATATATTTGAAATACACGACAACGAAATTATCTCAACTATTTTTGAAAGAGAAGTCAAAATTGTATCGAACGGATTTGAGTCAGCCAACGAGTTATCGCTTCGTTTGGATATGGATAATTACGTGATGATACCTCTTGTTTATCAAGCCGACAACGATGTTAATATTGACTCCGACGAAAATGACGCTGACGAAAATGATACAGACGATGAAGCAGAAACGGAAGAATTCTGCGACGAAAAGAAAATTCTCAAAGACCCTTATTTCCCCGTTTCGGGAATTTTTGTTTTCGGCTACGATAATTTGAGTGATTTTGACATAAACGAAAATATCCCGACCACCGAACAGCTTATACATATTGCGGGAATTACGATGAACAATATTCTGGTGTCGAACAAACTGCGTCAGGTAAACGAGAAATACAAAGCCGAACTTTTGCGGGCGCGAGCAGTCCAGAAAAAACTTCTTCCGGAAAATCTTCCGAGCGATTACTTTTTGCAGGCTTTCGCATTTTACAAACCCGTTGACGAAATAGGCGGCGACTACTACGATTTATTTTTGTTGGATAAGGGAATTTATGCGATATTTATAGCCGATGTTGCCGGACACGGAGCAAGCGCGGCGCTTATTATGGCGGCGACAAAAACTGCGCTGAAAGCCATTGCTTCAGTAAATCTGGAACCTGCGCAAACTCTTAAAAAAATGAACGACACATTGGTAAACAGCGTAAATGCAGGGAGACACTTGACGGCGTTTTATGCAATTATTGATACAAATCAGAGCAAAATCACATACGCCAACGCAGGACATTGCCCAACTTTGGTTTTTAACAAAATCAGCGGAGAATATCAAATGTTTCAAAGTGGCGGATTTTATATAGGAACATTTTTGGAACTTGACCCTCAAAATTACGAATATAATTACCAAAAAGATGAAAACCGACTTATCTTATACACCGACGGAATAACCGACTGTCAAAACAGAGACGGAGCGATGTACGGACTTGTTCGCTTACAATCCGCCGTTGTTAAAACATTAGACAAATCGCCTGAAAGTGCAAGCAAATCAATTGCAAAAGAACTGAAATATTTCAAAGGTTGCACTGAAACAAAAGACGACCAAACTCTACTCATAGTGGATTTCTGACGATGTTTTTTGCTTTCGGCGCACAAACAAGGCAAATTGTTTCGACGTTTATTTTGGTTTTTTTATTAAGTGTTTGCGCTTTCGCAAAAACGCTTACCGTAGCGACATACAACGTCCATAATCTCTTCGACTTAAACCACGACGGAACGGAATACGATATTTTTGTTCCGGGTGTTTGGAATTTGACGTCTTACAGAATAAAACTGCAAAATATATCGTATGTAATCTCGCGCTTAAACGCCGACATAATAGCCCTGCAAGAAGTAGAAAGCCAACAAGCCCTCGACGATTTAAGCGCTACCTTGCGAAGAATGGGCTTTCGATATTACGGCGCGTTTGCGAAAAATCCTCGACAAGCAATAGGTTTAGCGATTTTGTCGCGCTACCCGATAGCCGATGTTTTGCAATATCCCGTCCCGAATTCCCGCCCGATTTTACGCGCCGACATAGCGATTGACGACGACACATTGAGCGTCTTCAGCGTGCATTTTCCCTCAAAAAGGTCTCCCGAAAGCCGCCGAATACAAGCGGCAAACGTTTTGAGAAGAGCGATAGATACACTCGTCGTAAATCAGAATTTTGAATATATTATTATGGGCGATTTCAACAGCGATTTTGACGAATTTGCCCGCGCGCTTTCGCAAGAAACAGACAATACAAGCGGTCGCACAGGCATAAATCACGTTCTGCGAACAGTGCGAAGTAAAGTAGGAGAAAAACCCGAATTCAGCATTCCTCCTCTAAACGACGGCGAGCATTTTAACCCTTGGACGGAAGTTTCCGCCGCAAACCGTTGGTCATACATTTTCAGAGGAAACAGAAACACGCTCGACCACATTTTATTTCCTGCAAATATGACCGACACAATCGGCTGGCGCTTTGTTCACGGCTCAAAAACGCATTTTACCGACCCCAAAATTATCAAAGACGGTAAACCATACGAATGGCAACATAACAGAAGCACAGGCGTTCATTACAACAGCGGATTTTCCGACCATTTGGCGGTCGTTGCGCAAATTACAAATCAAAATATTTCGCAAAATCCCGCCCCCCGCGATTTGGACGGCTTAAACGGTTGGATAACAAATCACGGACTTGCTCGCATAAATTTCGTACAAAACACAGAGCAGGGTTTCCCCGTTTTTGAATTAAGCACAAACGGCAATATTCCAAGCACGGCAACCGTGGCAAAACTAATCGCAGTAGCCGACAAAAATTACGCCCCGCTTCAAATGGCAATAAGAGGCGCAGGAACAATTTCGGTAAGAAGCCGCATAAAATCAGGCGAAGAACAAGTCCGCTGGAGCAACGCTTCCCCCGCAACAAAAGAGATAACAGGACAAGCAAGATACCACGAATTCCGCTCGCAAAACTGGACGAATTTCCCGCTTTTACCAAACGTCTCGGCAGGCGACACCGTAGAAATAGAAATCCGCGCCCAAGGCGGAAGCTCGCTGAATATTCAATTTTGCGTGGAAAATTTGAGCGGCTGGCATCGACATTCGAGGAGGGGGAGACGGTGAAAATCGCAAAATATACATTAAAGAGCAGGTTTTCTTGCTTTTTATGCTCTGCAAAGCATATTTTATGCTGTGTGCAAATCTAAAAAAAGGTGTAATTATGATTAAAACAGATTTTTTTGCGACAGGAATGCCGTCTGCGTTGAGCATATCGTTGCTCGAATTTGGAACAAATTTGCAAACTGCTCGCAAAAGGCGTAAATTGTCTTTGCAACAAGTCGCCGACAAACTTAATATTGGCGTACGCTCAATTGCGGATGCAGAAAAGGGCAAGCCCACAACGGCTGTTTCAACGTATTTTGGCTTGCTTTGGGTTTACGGAATGTTAGACGGCATAAAAGATGTTGCCAATCCGCTGAAAGATATTGAAGGTATGCGCTTAGACGCAGTGCGTAAAAAGAAACCTGTAAAATCGGAGTATGATAATGACTTCTAAAAATAATTCTTGTTTTGTGTATATCACGCTTCCAAACGAAACGAAACCCATCACAGCCGGAAAATTTATCATTGAAAACGAAGCAAAAGGGGCGGTCGGCAGGTTTTTTTACGGAAAAAACTACCTTGCCCGTCCTGACGCAGTTGCAATTGACCCTGTGGAGCTAAAACTTACCGACCAAATTTATGAAACAGAGGTAATGGGCGG